>JAFZRB010000137.1 GCA_017620115.1 Clostridia bacterium
CATAAAAAGCGCCTTTTCCGTACAAGGACGAAAAGGCGCATTCGCGGTACCACCTTGATTGATCCGGCGAACCGGATCCTCTCGATCGCGATAACGGCGCGAACCGCCCCGCCATTGGCCTGCGGGGAGCTGATGGAGTGGCGTTCGCGGGGGACTGTCCCGGCTCGCACCGACCGCCGGGTCTCTGAAACAGGCGTTTCCGCTACTGGGCTCCGTCTTGGCTTTGTATCGGGTTTTATTATACAGCCGGGAACCGGGTTCGTCAAATTAAGATTCAGGCAAAAGCATATCAGTGAATCAGGTCGAAATCCCCCACATACGGCGCGCGCATGGGCTTTTTATTATACGTCTGCCAGGCCAGATAGAACCCGGTGAGGACGATCGCGGCGCGGGCCAGCACGCCGGCGAGCTTGATCGCCCAGCCGATCAGCGGGATCCAGCCGGCGACGACGCCCAGCACCGAGAACGCGATCTGAACGGCGATGTAGGCCAGCAGCAGGATCAGCCCCTGATTGGCGCAGAAGCGGCCCAGCCGGGATTTAGGGCAGAAGATCAACGGCACAGGGAAGCAGACGCAGCCCAGCGCGGCGGGCAGGGCGTTCTTCTTCAGATCCTCGGCATCGAAATGTACATACGTCATATTAACGCCTCCGTTTCCATTTGCACACAGTATAGCACGTCCGCGGGCGCGTTTCACGAAAGGAGGTTTACAGAATTCTTAAAATATGATGAGCAAAGCCCGTTTTCAACCCTTTCAGGCGCGGAAAGCCGCATCCGGCACAAATTGCCTCGCGGGCATTACAGGGGAATGCTTGATTTTTAGCATTGCTGAATGGTATAATAGAACCCGAATATATGATTACGAGATTTTCCGCGCGCCGAAGCGGCGCGGGGAACGAGGTTGTTCCGGGAGGATACAGACTTTGGAAAACATCGAAAAGGTGCAGGGTATGCTGCCTCTGCTGCCCCTGCGCGGCCTGACCGCTTTCCCCAATACGACCGTCTATATCGACGTGGGCCGCGAGCGCTCGCTGGCCGCGCTCGAAAGCGCGATGGACAGCGACAGGCGGCTCCTGCTGGTATCGCAGCGCAACGTTAACTGCGACCAGCCGGAGCAGGCCGATCTGTTCAGCGTGGGCACGGTGGCGCGCGTGCGCCATGTGATGCCGGTGAGCGACGAGATCGTGCGGCTGGCGTGCGAGGGCGAAGCGCGCGCGCTGCTGCTGGCCGTAGACGAGAAGCAGCATTACGCCGCGGCCATGTATGTGAAGATGGAGACCGACATGTCCGGCGATCCGATTGAGCTGACCGGCTACGCCGAGCGCGCCAAGACGCTGTTCAGCGCGCTTTCGCGCGAGCGCGGCCGCGTTTCGGGCGAGCTGGTTCAGATCGTGGAGAGCGAGACCAATCCGGACACGCTGGCGGACATCATCGCGGCCAACGCGCTCAGGAAGGTGGACGATAAACAGAAGCTGCTCGAATGCCGGAGCGTGCTCATGCGGCTGCAGCTGCTGTGCGGCATGCTGCGCGAGGAGATCGAGCTGTCGCGCATCGAGCACGAGATCGAGGAAAAGGTGAAGGAGCGCATCGAGGAACACCAGCGCGACTATTACTTGCACGAACAGCTCAAGGTGGTTCAGGAGGAGCTGGGCGACGACGACGAACGCGAAATCGCCGCCATGCGCGATAAGCTCGCCAAGTCGAAGATGAACGAAGAGGCGCGCGAAAAGACGAGGCGCGAGATCGACCGGCTGAGCGGCATGGCCCGCGGCACGCCCGAAGCCGCCGTGTGCGAGAACTACATCGACTGGATGCTGAACATGCCCTGGGGCGTCGAAACGGGCGGAAAGATTGACATGGTTCGCGCCCGAAAAGTCCTGGAGGCCGATCATTACGGGCTGGAAAAGGTGAAGGAGCGCATTCTGGAATACCTGGCGGTGTGCAGCGTGCGCGGCGATATGAAGAGCCCCATCCTGTGCCTCGTGGGCCCGCCGGGCGTCGGCAAAACCTCCATCGCCTCCTCGGTGGCGCGCGCGCTGAAGCGCAAGTTTGTGCGCGTGGCGCTGGGCGGTTTGCACGACGAGGCGGAGATTCGCGGCCACAGGCGCACCTACATCGGCTCGCAGCCCGGCCGCATCGCCGCCAGCCTGCGCCAGTGCGGCGTGATGGATCCGGTGTTCCTGTTCGATGAGATCGACAAGATGGCCAGCGATTTCCGCGGAGATCCCGCCTCGGCCATGCTGGAGGCGCTCGATCCGGCGCAGAACAGCACCTTTACCGACCATTATCTGGACGCGCCGTTCGACCTGTCGCGCGTGCTGTTTATTACCACGGCCAACAGCGCTGAGGATATTCCCGAGCCGCTGCTCGACCGCATGGAGCTCATCGAGGTGCCCAGCTACACGCTGGAGGAAAAGGTGCAGATCGCCAGACGCCATCTGCTGCCCCGTCAGGTGAAGGAGCACGGGCTTTCCCGGTCGCAGCTGAAAGTGACGGACAAGGCGTTCGCCGCGCTGATCGAAGGCTATACCCGCGAGGCCGGCGTTCGCACGCTGGAGCGGGAGATCGGCCACGTGTGCCGCAAGGCCGTGCTGGAGATGATCGACAGGGGCGAAGACAGGGCGAGTTTCAAGACCACCGTGAAGCCGGAAATGCTGGAGCATTATCTGGGCATCCGCCGCTTTCTGCCGGACAAGGTGGGCAAGGAGCCGGAAACGGGCGTGGTGAACGGCCTGGCCTGGACGCAGGTGGGCGGCACCACGATGCCCATCGAGGTGGCCGTGATGCCCGGACAGGGCGCCATCGAGATGACGGGCCGGCTGGGCGACGTGATGAAGGAATCCGCGCGCACGGCGCTGAGCTACATCCGCTCCCGCTCGCACGAGCTGGGACTGGACGAGGAATTTCACAAAAAGAACGACATCCACATTCACGTGCCGGAAGGCGCGGTGCCGAAGGACGGCCCGTCCGCGGGCGTCGCGCTGACCTGCGCGATGGTGTCGGCGCTCACGGGCATTCCGGCCCGGCAGGACGCCGCGATGACCGGCGAGATCACGCTGCGCGGCCATGTGCTGCCCATCGGCGGCGTGAAGGAAAAACTGCTGGCCGCCTATCGCCTGGGCATCACCACCCTGCTGCTGCCCAGTGGCAATGAAAAGGATCTGACGGAGCTGCCGAAGGACGTGAGGGAGCGGCTCGACATCCACCTGCTCAAACAGGTGGACGAGGCGCTGAATCTGCTGCTGGTGAGGCAGCGCTGACCAGACCGGCGCCCGGATGGATTGCTGCGCGCAGGGCCGCGAATCGGGAGGAAAGGCATGATTATCAGACGCGCGAGTTTTATAACCTCGCTGGACGCCCTGAGGGAGTATCCCGGCCGCGGGCTGCCGGAGGTCGCCATGGTGGGGAAGAGCAACGTGGGCAAATCCTCGATGATCAACAGGATCGCCAACAACGGCAAGCTCGCCCGGATCTCCGCGGAGCCGGGCAAAACGCGGCTGATCAATCTGTTCAATCTGAACGATCAGATCGTCCTGGTCGACCTGCCGGGCTACGGATTCGCCAAGGTGTCGCGCGAGGAGAAGAACCGCTGGGCCGGTATGATCGAGGGCTATCTTTCCCGCAGCGAAACGCTGAAGCTGGCGCTGATGCTGGTCGACATGCGCCACGAACCGACCGCGGACGACGTGACGATGGTTGGGTACCTCAGGCATTATGAGATCCCCTTCCGCATCGCAGCCACCAAGGCGGACAAGCTCTCCCGCGCGGAGCGGGGCCGGAACCTGCCGGTCATTTGCCGCGCGCTGGCCGTTCAGCCCTGGCAGGTGATCCCCTTCTCTTCGCAGGACGGCACGGGCCGCGACCAGGTGCTCGAGCTGTTCGAGGAGCTGTTGCCGTCCCCGCCGGGGGTGGAATGACGACGATTTCGGGAGATGACGAGCTTGCAGCATAACGACGACGCTTTTGCCACGATGCTCCTGATGAGCCAGCTCTCCGCGGACAGGGAGGAGATCGTCCGTCCGCTCGGCACGGCGGAGTTTCACGCGCTGCGCGAGCGCGTTTCGGCCTGCGGTATGAAGGGCGTGGGCGCGCTGATCGACATGGATATGAGCGCGGTGCGCCGGACGCTGGGCGTCGAAGAGAGCGAAGCGTACAGGCTGTGCGTGCTGCTGGGCCGCGTGGTGCCGCTCTCCTACGCGCTGGAACGGTTTTCGGAGCGCGGCATCGAGATTGTGACGCTGGAGGAAGTGGGTTATCCCGCGCGGCTGAACGAACGGCTGGGCCGGAAAGCGCCGCCCATGATTTATGCCTGCGGCGATCTGCCGCTGGCCGACGCGGCCTCCGTCGCGGTGCTGAGCGACTCCTGCGCGCGGCCAGACGCTCTGGAATGCGCGCGTCAACTGACCGCGATGGCCTGCGCGGCGGGGCTCCCCGTGGTCACAGGCGGCGAGGTGGGTTTCGGGCGGCTGGTCGAACGCGAGACGCTGCAGGAAAACGGCCGGGTGATTTCATTCCTGGCGGGATCGCTGGCCGAGCGGATCTATCAGCCCGGCATGAGCGAAATGATCGCCAACGCGCGCGCTCTGGTGATGTCCGCCGTTCATCCCGAGGCGAAATATACGGTCTCGCACGCGGCGGAGCGCAGCAAATGCCTCTACGCGCTGAGCCGCGCGGGGTTCGTGGTCGCCAGCGAAAAGGGGCGCGGCGCGGCGTGGGACGGCGCTGTATCCGCCCTGCGAAATGGCTTTGCCGACCGGGTATACGTGTGGGACAATCCGGAGCAGCCGGGCAATCTCGAGCTCATCACCCGCGGGGCGACGCCGTTCCGCAGCCCGCGCGAACTGGCGCTCGACGCCATGAAGGCGGGTTGGGAACGCCCCGCTTACGAGCAGATGAGCCTGCTCTGATGGTTTCCTCTCCGAAGCGATGGGAGCGGGCCGGAGATCCGCATCTGGAGGCAGCCAGGAATTAGCTATGCTCACATATTGTGTTTTTTGCGGGAATATGCTATAATATCCTTTGTATGAAGCAATACAAGCATTTGGAGGTGACTATAATGTTGGGCTTTATTGAAGACAATGCCTTGGTGCTCGTGCTGGCGCTGGCCGCGGCGGTTATTTTGCTGATTGTGATCATGATCGCCGTGAATGTGAAGCGCAGCAACAAATGGCGCGAAAAGGAATTCGAGAACAACCGCGACACGGAGATGCTGAAGGTGCGCATCAGCGAGCTGGAGAAGGAATCCGCCGAGCTCCATGAACACGAAACCCAGCTTCTGGCCGAGCGGGACAACATCCTGATGGCCGCGCACGAAAAGGCCGACGACATCCTCGAGCAGACCATGGAGCGCGTGCAGAAGTCCGAAGCGCAGATTCGCCAGAATCGGATCGTCGCTTCCAGCACCATCACGGATGCGCGCCGCCGCATTTCCGACCTGATGATCGAAGTATCGAAGCGCCTGATCATCGATGAGAGCGCCGCGGCTGACGACGAGGAGATCACGCCTGAAGCCGTCGAGGCGGCGGAGGCCGAGGAGAAAGAATCCGCAACCGATTTCCAGCGCGCGCTGGATGGCGGCGTTGAGGAAGCCGAACCCGAAATCCAGCCGGAGCTCCCGGTTGAGGAACCCGCAGAGGCTTTCGTTGAGGAACCCGTAGACGAGCAGGTATACAAGCCCGTATTCCAGCCCGTATACGAGCCCGCGGAGGAGCCCGCGCCTGTTGCCGAGCCGCTGCCAGAGGAACCTGAAGCTGAAGAAGAACCGACGGATGACGAACCCGACGGCAAGCGCGAAGACGTGTAAAATCGGGCATATTCTATTGACAAACAACCGGCGATGTTGTAAGATTATGGGCGTTGCCGGTTATGGAGCGGTATCGAAGTGGTCATAACGGCCCTGACTCGAAATCAGGTGACGGGCAACCGTCCGTGGGTTCGAATCCCACCCGCTCCGCCA
>JAFZRB010000138.1 GCA_017620115.1 Clostridia bacterium
CCGAGATCGATGCACTCCTTTGCGATCTCATAGCTTGCCGAAAAGCAGTGCATCACGCCGGACAGCCGCCCGCGGCAGTGCCGCAGAAGATCCATCGTGTCGCCGTGCGCCTCGCGGTCAGCCGTTTTTCGGGAAGCTCCTGAAATAGATCACGTTGTTGTCGGGATCATAAAAGCTCATGTTCACCGCGCCCCAGGGCCTCTTTGCCGGGGGCTCGATGATCCTCGCGCCCAATGCCAGCACTTTTTCGTACGCTTTTTCAATATCGTCCACGGTGAACGCCAGGCAGATATTCTGGTTCCGGTTGTTCTTTTCCGTCCCGTCGTTATAGATCGTGAGCGCGGTTTCTTCGGCGATGATGAACTGATGCGTCTCGTCGTCGCTGCCGTTTTCCGTTTCCAGCAGCCGTTTGTAAAAGGCCGCGAGCCTTTTTACGTCGTTTGTCAGCAGGCATACTTCGCCGATCTTCATCCTTCAATCCCTTCCCTGATTCGCGCCAGCATGTACGCGGCGAATTCGCGCGCGGAGCCGTCCTCCCATTCGACAGAGCTTTCGGAGGAATAATCCTCCAGCGCCCGCCGGATCAGGCCGCGGTATTTTTCGGGCAGGTTTTCCGCGCCCCAGTCGCCCCCCTCCCGTTTGGAGAGCACGAGGCCGTCCCTCACATAAGCCAGCACGCGGCACAGGTTCAGCGCGATATAGGTGGGATCCTCCGCGATGTCTTCCTCCGCGCCTTCGATGTCGCGCCAGATGCTGTCGATGTAGTATTCCCGTTCGACCTCTCCGAAGACGTCTTCGATTTCCTCCCCGAAAAGGCGCTTCCCCCTGGCGCGGAGCACGGTAAAATGCGCCGCCAGATCCCAGTCGACGCCGTTCATCTTCGCGATGTAATCCGCCGGGTCTTTTTCGTACCACGCAAGGTGCCCGTTGGAAAAATGCAGCTCGAAGGGCGTGGGATAGACGAAGGGTTTGCACACGTCCCGCTTGACGACGCTCATCTCGATGCCCTTCTGCGGCGCGAGCGCGTTCAGCCCGACGACCATGTCCATATACGCGCGCTTCACGCCGTCGGGAACGCCACCGTTCACCACGGTCAGCAGGTCTATATCGCTCTTTTTCTCATTGAAGCATCCCATCACGGCGGAGCCGTGCAGGTATACGCCCGCCAGATTGTCCCCCAGGATCGCCCGGCTTCTTGCGGTGAATGCTTCCGTGACAGCGGCCAAAATATCCATGCCGTCATCCCTCCCCAAAGAGGATCATCAGGGCGATCATGGCTTCTTCCATGGTCTCGTCCTCCATGAGCGTCGCCTCAAGCTCGTCGCGGGCCTCCGCGAAGCCTTCCGTGCCGTCGATGCCGGAGGACGCGCTGTACGCCTTTTCGCTGCGGCCGTTGAAATCGAAGGGCTTCTTCACGCGGCGCTCCCAGCGCCACGACAGCGTCGCCTCGACGCTGCCGCCGGGCAGGTCGACCCGCACGGCATAGCGGTTCCCACCCAGCTTTTTCGCCGAGCCCAGCTGCGAAAAGAGGTATTCCACGCCTTTGGGCATGCTGAGAAAGGCGTCCAGCATGTCCAGCGCGCCGGACAGCGTTTCGGGAATCTCGTCCATGCCCAGCCGCTCCATCACGAGCCTGTGAAAGCGCGCGCCGTTTTTGCCGTCCATCACGCCGCAGGTTTTGCCCGCGGTGTAGGCGTAGCGGGAAAACCCGCTCTCCTTTTCCTCGGCCATGAAGCCCGCCAGCGACCGCCCGTCCTTCATCACGTCGGCCGTGAGCCAGCCCTTTTCATGGCTGTCGGTAAACCCGGCCTGAACGACGACGGAAGGGCCTATCGCGATTTCCTCGCCGTCCGCCGTGAGCAAAATGTCCTTAAGTTCGATCGTCCACGCGCCGTACTGGTCTGCCGCCAGCGCGGGCGCGGCCGTAAGCAGCAGGAGCGCCGCCAGCGCCAGCGCCGTTATCTTCTTCATGAGCGTCCAGCTCCTTCCATAAAAACGTTGCTTCTTACCACTCCGCGATCACGCCGTCCGCGTCGCGCCAGATGGGGTTGTGCCAATCGTGGCCCTTTTGCGCCATCTCGCGTACATAATCCTCGTTCACGTCCACGCCCAGGCCAAGGCCGGTCAGCAGGTCGCAGCGCCCGTTCTTATAGCGGAATATCTCCGGGTTGTTCAGGTAATTCAGCAGGTCGTAGCCGGCGTTGTAGTGGATGCCCGCGCTCTGCTCCTGAATGAAGGCGTTGGGCGAACAGAAATCCACCTGCAAGCACGCCGCCAGCGCGATAGGGCCGAGCGGGCAGTGCGGGGCCACGGCCACGTCGAAGCACTCCGCCATGGCGGCGATCTTGCGCGTCTCGAGGATGCCGCCGCAGTGGCTCACGTCGGGCTGGATGATGTCGACGCCGCCCTGCGTGAGCATGCGCTTGAAGCCCCAGCGGGTGAAGTTGCGCTCGCCTGTGGCGATGGGAATGGGGCAGGCGCGGCGCAGCTCGACGAACTCCTCCTCGTTCTCGCACAGCACGGGCTCCTCCACGAACATCAGCCGGTAGGGCTCCAGCATGCGCATGAGCTGCTTGGCCATGGTCTTGTGCACGCGGCCGTGGAAATCCACGGCGATGCCCATGTCCGGCACAGCCTCGCGGATGGCCGCCACGCGCTCGACCGTGGCCTCCAGCTTGTCGTAGTCGTCGATCCATTTCAGTTCGTCCGTGCCGTTCATCTTCACGGCGCGATAGCCCTGCGCGGCGGCCTCCTTCGCGGCCTCGCCGGTGTCGCGCGGATGATCGCCGCCGATCCAGCGGTAAACCTGTATGCTCTCGCGCACCTTGCCGCCCAGCAGCTCGTAGACGGGCGCGCCCAGCGCCTTGCCCTTGATGTCCCACATGGCCTGCTCAATGCCCGAGATGGCGCTGGTGAGGATGGGCCCGCCGCGATAGAAGCCCGTACGGTACATGAGCTGGAAGGCGTCCTCGATGTCCGTGGCGCTGTGGCCGATCAACTGCGCGCCCAGCTCCTTCACCGCGGCGGCCACGGTGTCGGCTTTCCCCTCGCATACCGGCTCGCCCCAGCCGGTGAATCCGTCGTCGGTGGTCATTTTGAGGAACAGCCAGCGCGGCGCAACCTTGAAAAGCTCAAGCCTGTCTATCTTCATATCGGGTTCATCCTTTCTGCGTGCCAAAGCGTGCCATATCATTTACGAAACGATTATACCCGCGGACGGGGACGCCTGTCAAGGCTCCGTCGCGCAGCCGCGAGATTATTTCACGATTCCCTTCCGGCGCGTTATCTGTTATAATGGCAGTGCAGGCAAAAAATACGCAAAGGAGGCTTCCGCCATGCCTGAATCCATCGGCAATTCCAACCGCATCAGCCGGGAATACATCGATTCCCTGCGCATCGAAACCCGCTATATGGACGCCGTGAGCCCCACGCTCGATTTCACGCTCTACGGAGAAACGTTCTCCTCGCCCATCATGACCGCCGCGCTC
>JAFZRB010000139.1 GCA_017620115.1 Clostridia bacterium
CTTTTTCCACGGCGTCCCATTTGTTGATGACGATCACGGCGGCCTTGCCCTTTTCGTCCACGTATCCGGCGATCTTGCTGTCCTGCTCGGTCACGCCCTGTGTGGCGTCGATCAGCAGCAGCGCCACGTCGCAGCGGTCGATGGCCGCCAGCGCGCGCACGATGGAGAAGCGCTCCAGCGACTGGTATTCGATGGCCCGCTTGCGGCGGATGCCCGCGGTGTCGATGATGACGTAATCCCGGCCGTCGTCTGCGGTGAAGCGGGTGTCGATGGCGTCGCGGGTGGTGCCCGCGATGTCGGAGACCATCACGCGCTCCTCGCCCAGCAGGCGGTTCACCAGCGAGCTCTTACCTACGTTGGGCTTGCCCACCACGGCGATCTGCGTGGGCGCTTCGGGATCCTCCTCCTCGTCGGGATCGGGGAAGAATTTGCACAGCTCCTCCAGGAGGTCGCCGAAATTCATCATGTTCACGCTGGAGATGCCGATGGGGTCGCCGATGCCCAGGGTGTAGAAGTCGTAGATCTCGGCCTCCATGTTCACGTGGTCGATCTTGTTCACCACCAGCATCACGGGCTTTCCCGCGCGGCGCAGCATGTCCGCCACGGTCTCGTCGTCCGCGGTCAATCCCTGCCGGCCGTCCACGAAGAACAGGATCACGTCGCAGGTCTCGATGGCGATCTCCGCCTGCCGGCGCATCTGCTTGAGCAGCGGGTCGTCGCTGTTGGGATCGATGCCGCCGGTGTCGATGAGGGTGAATTTGTAGTTCTGCCATTCGCAGTCGGCGTACACGCGGTCGCGGGTCACGCCGGGCGTGTCCTCCACGATGGCGATGCGCCGGCCGGCCATCTTATTGAAAAACGTCGATTTGCCCACGTTCGGGCGGCCTACGATGGCCACAAGGGGTTTGCTCATTGATGCTTGTCCTCCGTCTGTTTTGTCGATGCGCGGCTGCGCGGAAAACAGGGATCTGCCTGCGATATCGTTTTCCAGTATCGTCTTCGAAGAACATCTTTTCCGTCTTCTGAAATCATGACCTTGTCTTCCAGGATGAAACCGTTCTTTTCTATCACTCTCGCAGATGCCAGGTTGTCGTCGTTGCAAGTCACGAGCACAGGAGAAATGCGCATTTCCTTCGCTTTTTCCAATGCCAGCGCCAATAGCTTTGTTCCGTATCCGCGGTTCCATTCAGAATAGCGAATACCGTATCCAATGTGACCGCCGTTATACAGCAGCGCGTCGTTCAGCCTGTGGCGGACACAGGTTTCGCCGATAAAAAGCAGTCTGTCATCATCCACAAGCCAGTAGTAATCCGCGCCGACACGATCCGGTTTTAAATTGCGCTCATTTCTGTAATTATCGAATTTCGCGAGAACGTCGCAGGATAACGCGTCGGTAAAGGAATATGTTGAAATACCGTTTTCAACATATTCGTCGTATGCTTCTTTGTATGATTGCAGGTATTCTTCATTCGGCAAAATCAGTTTTATCATTGCTGCTCCTGTGCAAATCCCGCTTTGCCAAGCCGCGGTCAATCCCGGTTCATCATCGCGTCCAGCAGCTCGTCGCCGCGTCTTCCCACCTTCACGAAGGGGATGCCCACCTTCTCCTGCACCTCGCCGAGCGTCAGGTCGTCCAGGAACACGTCCTCCTGGTCGCGCAGCATGCACTCGGTTACGAGCACCCTGTCGGCGCTCTTTCCCGCCAACCCGCGAATGAGGTCGCCGCCTGTGAGCAGGCCGGTCACGGTCACGTTCGGGCCGAAGAACCCGTTCTCGACGGGCACGACCTCGATTTCCACGCCCGGAATGGGGAAGCGCCGCATGAGGCTTTTCATGAAAGGCACGATGTCCACGCCTACGGGCGCCAGGAGCCTTCCGGGCTTCGCGCTCTCCAGGTCGGCCTCGCCGTAGGCGTCCTCCAGCTCGGTTTCCAGCTGGCGCATCATGCCGACGCCGTTCTCGATCTGCGCGTAGTCCTCGTAGAACTCGTCCGGGGGGATGGGGCGTTTGGCCGCCAGGTAGAATTCGTCGGAGGGGAACACGAAATTCGTGCCGTGTTTTTTCAGCAGCCTTTTCTGCCATTTTTCCGCCGCGTCCAGCACGGCGCGGGCCTCGTCGCGCGCGTATTTGCGCAGGCCGCACAGGCCCTCGCGGTGGTTCGTGAGCCCCACCGGCACCAGCGCCAGCGACTGGCAGGCCGGATACAGCGCGGCCAGATCGGCGATGGTCTTCTCCAGCTGCGGCCCGTCGTTGATGCCCGGGCAGAGCACCGCCTGCGCGTGAAACTGAATGCCGCCCGCCTTCATGCGGTTCAGCTGCTTCATCAAAAGCGCGCCGCGCTCCGTGCCCAGCATGTGGGCGCGCAGCTTCATGTCCGTTGTGTGGACGGACACGTACAGCGGCGAGGCGTGCCGGTCGATGATACGCTGCAGCTCCGAATCGGACACGTTGGTGAGCGTCACGAAGCTGCCGGTCATCAGCGACAGCCGCCAGTCGTCGTCCTTGACGCGCAGCGAATCGCGCGCGCAGGCCGGCAGCTGGTCCACAAAGCAGAATATGCATTTGTTCACGCATTCGCGGATGCCGCTCATCAGCCGGGAATCGAACGTCAGGCCGAGGGGTTCCCAGTCGTCCTTCTCGAGCGAAAACTCGATCTCCTCGCCGCCGCGCTCGATCACGAGGTCTATATTTTCCTCGCTGGTGAACGCCTGATAGTCGATCCAGTCCAGGATCGGCTTTCCGTTGACGCTCACGAGCCTGTCGCCCGGCTGCAGCTCCAGCTGCTCCGCGATGCTGCCCGGTTCGACGGCGATGATTGTCTGGGGCATGGCGCTTTCCCTCCAACATGACATACGAATTCTTATTATATTATGGCGCAGGATTGCGTTTTCGTCAATCGCGGGAAGGGCTTTCGCGTGAATTTTTAACCGCGGCGCCGCGTTTGCCCCGCTTTTGCCGCCGGCGCTGTCCGCCGCGCGCTTTTTATGGGAAATCGCCTTGCTCTTTCGCGGGACTATGGTATAATGATGGCAACCGGGCCGCGTTCAACGGCGGCCGCAGTTTGGGAGGAACATGTTCATGAAGGCAAAATGGCTCGCCGCGCTGCTGGCCGCGCTGTGCGCGCTGCTGACGGCCGTTGCGGCCGGCGCGGAGCGGAGCGGCGCATGCGGCGATCATGTAACCTGGACGCTGAGCGGCGAAGGCGTTTTGACCGTTTCCGGACAGGGAGACATGGGCGACTTCGACTCGTCGCCTTTTCCCGCCGCGGATGTGAAATTCGCGGTGATCGAGCCGGGTGTCACGCGGATCGGCGATTGGGCGTTCAGCGGCTGCGCCGCCCTCTCGGGCGTTTCCATTCCGGAAGGCGTGACGGCCATCGGCGAAGGGGCTTTCAACGGCTGTATCAGCCTCGAAGAGGCCGCCTTCCCGGACGGCCTGGCCAGGATCGGATACGGGGCCTTCGCCGGCTGCACGGCCCTCCGGCGCGTCGTTTTCCCGGCCGGCGTCGATCTCAGCGGATACGCCTTCAGCGGCTGCGCGGGCCTGACGAGCCTCTCCTTCCCGGATCATGTGACCGCCGGCGGCTGGGCGTTCTACGGCTGCGGCGGGCTGACGGAGGTATCCTTCCGGGACGGCGTGACCTGCGTCGGCGGCGTTGATTTCTATGGCTGTCCCAACCTGGCGGACATATTCATGCCCGACAGCGTTACCAGCATCGATTACGGGTTTTCCTTCAACCGCTACAACCACCCTCGGCTGGGCATAACCGCGCAGACATGCGGCTCCCCGGCTTATAACTGGGCGACGAGTTACGGATTTCCGGTCAGGGCGCTGAATCACATTCCCGTGATGGATCCCGCCGACCCGTCCGCCGTCATCCGCTGCGCCGTGTGCGGCGAGATGATCAGGCCGCAGGAGACCGATCCCACCCCGCGGAGCGGCACGTATCTCGAGCGCGGCGTCGACGGCGTCTTCCGCGTGTATACCGACGGGGTGTTCGACGCGGGATATGAAGGCCTGATAGACTATGAGGATCAATCCTTTTTTACCGCCGGCGGCATGGTTCTGACAGGCGCCAGCGGACTCGCGCTGTATGACGGCGTGTGGTATTTCCTCGCGGAAGGCCGCCTCGTGAAGGAGCACAGCGGATTCGTGCTGTACGACGGCGAGTGGTTCCTGATCCGGAACGGCCTGCTGGACGCCGACGCCAGCGGCATCTATGAGTACAACGGCTTTCGCTTCCTGATTTCGCTGGGCCGCAAGGTATCGGAATACAGCGGCCTGTGGCAGAACAGCGACGGGCAGTGGCTGTTCATCGCCGGCGGCCAGGTCGTGGAATACACCGGCCTCGCGCTCTATGACGGCGCGTGGTTCTACGTGGTCGATGGGGCGCTGGCTGTGGATTACACGGGCGAAGTGGCGTACAACGGAGCAAGATTCACGGTTGTGAACGGCATGCTGGCCGGGTAATCGCCGCCATGGCCCGCGCGGAAATGCCGCGCGACGAAAAACAACGCAAAGGAGAATCTGCCATGCCAAGGAAACAGTTCATCTGGATCATGACCGATACCACCGGCTTCAATATGGTCGGCTGCTACGGCTCGACCATCAAAACGCCGAATATCGACGCCATGGCGGCTCGCGGCCTGCGCTTTGGGCAGGTCTACACCTGCCAGCCGGTGTGCGGGCCCGCGCGCGGCGCGCTGTTTACCGGGCTTTTTCCGCATTCCAACGGCAGCTGGGGCAACTCGATGCCGCTGGGCGCGGATGTCAAAACGCTGGGCCAGCGGCTGAGCGGCGCGGGCTTCGCCTGCGGCTATATCGGCAAATGGCATCTGGACGGCGGCGATTATTTCGGCAACGGCGTGTGCCCCGACGGCTGGGAAGAGGCGTACTGGTACGATATGAAGCGCTACCTGGACGAGCTGACCGCGGAGGAACGCCGTTTCTCGCGCGACGCCGGAGCCAGCGACCGTCACCTGAGGCCTGAATTCCTCTACGGCCACCGCGTGACCGAGCGCGCGCTGGCCTTCATGGAGGCGCACCGGAACGACGACTATTTCCTGGTCGTGTCCTACGACGAGCCGCACGGCCCCAGCCTCTCGCCCGATCCTTACGCGCATATGTACGGCGGCATGCAGTGCGGCGATTCGCCTGCCGCGGCTGACGCGCTGGCGGACAAGCCGGAATACCAGCGCGTTTGGGCGAGGAAGGCCGGCGGGCTCGACCCGGCGGCGCGCCATCCCGGCGTCTGGCCTCGGCTGGCCGCCTGCCAGAGCTACATAGACAGCGAAATCGGCCGCGTGCTGGATCGCGCCCGCGAAATCGCGCCGGACGCGCTGCGGCTCTATACTTCCGATCACGGCGACGCCGGCCACATGCACGGCCTCTACGCCAAGGGCCCGGCGGTGTACGACGAAATCGCGCGGGTGCCGCTGGTCGTCGAGGGGCCGGGCGTACCCGCCGGGGCGGTCTACGAGCGCGTGGTGTCGCAGATCGACCTGCCCGCGACGGTTTTGGACTGGTTCGGCCTGCGCCGTCCGGTGATGCTGGAGGGCCGGAGCCTGATGCCGCAGTTCTCCGACCCCTCGCTGCCCACGGGCCGGCCCGCCTACGTCGAGTTTACACGCTATGAAATCGACCACGACGGCTTCGGCGGCTTCCAGCCCATGCGCGCCGTGATCACCGACGAATACAAGCTGGC
>JAFZRB010000019.1 GCA_017620115.1 Clostridia bacterium
CCCCCAACGGCGAATTACCTGATCATATTGCTCACGAAAATCTCGATTCCAATGAGGATCAGGATGACGCCGCCCAGGATGGACGCCTTGCCGGAGAGCTTCGTGCCCGCCTTGCGGCCGATCATCACGCCGCCCACGCAGATGGCGAAGGTGGTCACGGCGATGATAAACGAGGCGGCCAGCGCGCTCGACCAGCCGTATTCGGCGATGGTAAAGCCCACGGACAGCGCGTCGATGGAGGTGGCCACCGCCTGCATGAGCAGCGTACCGTGGCCCAGCTCCTGCGCCTCCTCGCCGGCTTCCTGCGGCTTCAGGCCTTCGATCAGCATCTTGCCGCCGATCCAGCCCAGAAGGCCCAGCGCGATCCACGGAATGAGCTTCTGAAACGCGGAAAAATACTGCACGATGGTGTGCACGCAGATCCAGCCCACCATCGGCATGAGGAACTGGAAAAAGCCGAACGCCCCCGCGATGCGCACGACGCCGCGCCGCTCCATGCCGGGATCGTTCAGGCCGTTGGCCATGGAGACCGAAAAGGCGTCCATGGCGAGCCCCACGCCCAGCAGGATGTTCCCGAGGATAAACGATACGGTCAGATTCATGGCTTTTTCCTCCTGAAAAAGAAAGGGGACACGGCGCCATGCCGCGTCCCGGAGAGGTTCGATACAAACCGACTCAGCGCACGGCAAGAACGCCCTGCATGAGTCTCGCAAATTAAAGCAAGCCAGGTCAAAGACCAGTATGTTGGCGTTGCTGCGCCAGCGGCGCTTGCTACTCCCCCACGTTTTTCCGTATCATAGCATGGTGAAGCAGGGTTAGTCAATGATAATCAATCGCGAAAGGAGCGACGCCCCATGAAAACCGGCGTTCAGATTTCCAGCCTCAGGCCCCTGCTGCTCACGCCGGAGCAGGTGACAGACGCCTTCGCGCGCGTGGCGGCCATGGGCGGCAGCGTGGCGCAGCTGCAATGGATCGACCGCGCCGTGCCCGCCTCCGCCATCGCCCGCGCTCTCGATGACGCCGGACTCGTCTCGGTGTCCGTACAGGATTTTTATGAGAGCGTGCGCGCGGACAGGGCGTATTACCTCGACCTGAACCGCCTCACGGGCGGCGAATGGCTGTGCGTCAGCCGCGTGCCGGATCGGCTCAAATCGCGCGAAGGGCTCGACGCCTACGTCCGGGAGCTGCGTGCGCTGGCGGAAGAAGCGGCCGCGCTGGGCCAGAAGCTGTGCTTCCATCCCGTTGCCGCGGATTACGAGCCGCTCGGCGGCGTGTGCCCTGTCGACTTCCTGCTGGACAGCCTGCCCGAAATGGGCTGCTGCCTCGACCTGTATCACCTGAGCCGCAGCGGCGCGGACATGCCCGCCTGGATCCGCGCCCACGCCGGGCGCATCTGCATGGTTCACTTCAAGGACGCGAAGGACGGCCGCCTCGTGCCCGCCGGGCAGGGCGACACCGACTGGCGCGGCGTGGTTCCGGCCTGCCTGGAGGCGGGCGTGCCCTACGCCTTCGTGGAGCAGGAAACCTGGGACGCAGACCCCTTCGACTGCCTCAGACAGGCGCTCGACTGGCTGAACGGACAGATCGCGCGGCGCTGAGCCGCAAAACAGAAGCCGCGTTATCCCCTTCAGCGGGAAACGCGGCTTTATCTTTTGCCCATAAACGTGTTTTTGACGCGGGTAAGGAACGGACGGCCCTTCTTCTGATCGCGAATGGCTTCGGCGCTTATATAGGCGGCGCGATACTGCTGGTTGTGCGGCTTCTGCCGCGCCGCGATGCCGAAATAGAGCACGGCCTTCTCGTATTCGCCCTGCCGCAGCAGCGTGGCCCCGAACAGGTAGTTCCATTCGGCGCTGCGCGCGGCGATGCGCATGAGCGCCTGCCTCGCGGCCGATACCTGCCCCACCTCGAGCAGCCGGCGCGCGTCGGCAAACTGTTCGTCCTCGGGCGTCACGGCGTTGATGTCGATGCCGCCGGAGGTGGCGTTCTCCATGGCCTCGTGATAGGCGATGTTGATGGCCGTCATCTTCTGTTCGGCCCAAAGGCGCTCCGGGCCCTCGGCAAAGCGATCCGGATGCCAGCGCCGGGCCATGTCGCGGTAGGCCTTCCGAATGGTTCGCTCATCGGCGTTTCGGGCGATTCCCAGAATCTCGTAAGCGTTCGCCACCGGCCTCCCCCCTTCGGGACATAAAATCACAAGTACATTATACTACATGTTATTCCCTTTGAGGCATGTACTTTCCATTAAATTTTTGCCGCGGCGGTTCATGATTCCGCCGCGGCTTTGACTTATTGCGCGTTTTTGCCGTTCAGCGCCGGCATTTTCAGGTAGCGCGGCGCGAAAATGAGCAGCGCCAATCCTGATATGCCGGCCATCAGCAGGAAGCCCATCTGGATGCTGCCCATGGCGCTGGCCACCAGCCCGCCGCCCAGAATGCCGAACGCGCGGGCGATGCCGAAGCCCACCACGGAGATGAGCATCTGGCCGCTGGCCTTCAATTCGTCCGGCACGGTGTCGTTCAGGTATTTGGACATGCCCACGGTCATCACGATGAAGCCGCAGCTGTGCAGCAGCTGACTGGCCAGGGCCACCCAGGCGCTGTTCGTGCTCGCCAGCAGAAGCCAGCGCAGCGTGAGCGCCAGCGCGGAGACCGACATGAGCTTGCCCACGCCGAACCGCTCGTAAAGCCTGTCCGCGTTCAACAGGAAGGGCACCTCGCTCATGGCAGAAAGGAAGAAACACACGCCCAGCAGCGCGTTCGTGCCGCCCGGAAGGTGGGTGAAATGGATGGAAAAGAAGCTGTAGAAGTAGCCCATCGTGAGCTGAAGAAGCATGAGCAGCGTCAAAAGCCCCGGCATATGCTTCATTTTCAGGATGGCCGTCATGTTCATCTTCCGGCCGTTCGCGGATTGGTGGCCGGCCGTCACGGGCAGCACGCGCGAGACGAGCAGCAGCAGGATCAGCATGAACGACGTGCCGTACACCACCAGGCTCATGCGTTCCGGCGTGAGGATCTGCCCCCAGACGAGATTCATTACGGCGAACGACACGCAGCCGACCAGCCGGATGGGGCCGAAGGGATGGCCGTCCGGCGAGAGCGCCTCCAGGATGATCGAGTCGCCCATCGGCTGAATGGAGGTATACGCCGCTGAGAACAGGCAGCTCGCGGGCAGCAGCCACCAGAACGAGCCGGATACCCTGTACAGCAGCACCACAGCCGCCGCGAACACGATCATGCCGTGCAGCACGCGGTTGCGGCTCCTCGCGCGGTCGCCCGCCGCGCCCCACAGGGGCTGCGCTATGATCGAAATAATGGGCGTAGCCGCGAGGATCACGCTCAGCTGCGCCGTGCTCATGCCGGCCGCCTCGAAGTATTTGGAGGCATAGCCCTGATAGATGGCGTTCGCCATGTAGTAGAAGGACAGAAACAGGCTGTATCGCCAGGGATAACGGCTTCTGCTCATGGATCGGCAACCTCCGGAAAGAAGAAGTGTTTCGCTATTATTGCCTGCATTGTAGCAAAATATTGTTAAGCCGTCAACAGAAAAACCGCTCCGAATTGCGGCAATTGTTAACTTCATTGACGCGCCTGCCGGCCCGGCGCTAAGATGTGTCCGCAGGCGGGAGGATGCGCGGCTTCCCGCACTTCAATCAGAAAGGACATGATTTATGAGAACTGTCAAATTTGAGAACCGGCGCGCCGTTCCACGCGGTTTCCGCATCGGCGTGGAGATGGACAACAACGTGGAGCAGGTGCAGTTCGAGCTGCCGAGGATCGCCGAAGGCCAGATCGAGACGCTGTTCTGGCGCAACGGCGCGTTCGCCGACGCGGAGCTGCTGACCGACGGCCTGTGGACTGTCACCAACGCCATCACCCGGCATCCGGGCCAGGCGCTGTGCTACATCTCCATCTCGGACGGCAGCGCCACGCTGTGGCACAGCGAAACGTTCGCGGCCTATGTGTGCGACCTGCCGGACACGGAATACCTGCTCGACCGCACGTATCCCAGCGCCATACAAGCCTGCCTGGAAGCCGCCTCACAGGCGGTCGCCGCCGCCTGCGCCGCCGCGGACGCCGCGGCCGGATCTGTCGCGGACGCGGTCAGGGACGCCCGTATGAGCGGGAACCTGCTGCAAAGTGGCCGCGTTTACCAGACGTTAAGGCCGCCGCATTTCGAGCTGTGGCATCTGAACCACGCGATGGTGGCGGACAACGGCGAGCTGGTGGCGCAGCCGGCTGAAAACTGGGACATGTATCGCTATGCCTTCGGGAAACGGCTGGTGCTGCGCGTGGACGAGCTGGTGAAGAACAGCGCCATACAGGGCGTGCTTCCGATGGCCTATGAACTGAGCGGCGTCTGCTATCCGCTCGACCTGAACGAGGTGGGCGCCACGATCGTCGCCGACGCGCTGCTCATCAACTGCATGAGAACCACATCGACCGTCAGAACCGGCACGGACGGCGAACGGGCCACGCTGACCCCGGAAGACTTCGATCTGCGCTACCTGGGCTACGCGCTCATGGCCGAGAATGGGCAGGTGACCATGGTCGAGGCGGCAAACTGGAACCTGTACCGCCACGCCTTCGCGGAGCGCACGACGCTGCGCGTCGACCAGCTGGCGAAAAGCGCTGGCCTGCAGGGCATGCTGCCCATGGCCTACGAGCGCGACAGCACCTACTACCCGCTCAATCAGGACGAGGTCGGACAGATCATCGAAGCGGACGCGCTGATGATCAACTGCCTCAGGCAGCCCGCCGCGGACGCCGTGAGCGAGCCCATGCAGACGCTCACGCCCGCGCAGTTCACGCTGCGGTATGCGGGCTACGTGCTCATGGCGGAGAACGGGCAGATCGCCGCCGTGGCCGCGGAAAACTGGGATCTGTACCGTTATGCCCTGCCCCAGCGCACAACGCTGCGCATCGATGAAATCGTGAAGAACGGCCAGATCCAGGGCGTCTTCCCGATGGCCTATGAACTGGACAACACCTACTATCCGCTCGACCTGAACGAGGTGGGCAACAGCATCGTCGCCGACGCGCTGCTCACAAACTACATGAAGTCGACCGGCCAGTTCGCGATGACCAGCGTCACCTTCACGCCTTACGCGGGCGGCTCAAACGGCGACGCGCAGCAGTACTCCATCCAGAGCTTCAGCTATACGCCCATCGAGAACGCCAGCGAGACCACCGTGTCCACGCGGCAATACTCCATCAACAGCGTGGGCTTCACGGCGGACGAGCGGCGCGATTTCGAGGACGTCGTCGTGTGCGCGGACAAGCTGGATCAGTTCGACGGCATCGTGGCCTTCGGCGACAGCATCTTCTATGGCCGCTCGCAGGAGGGCGGCGCGGTGATCCGGCAGGGCAACGGCGTCATGCAGCAGTTTGCCGCGATCATGGGGCTGCCGCTGACGATCCTGGCGGAGAACGAGGCGACGTTGAGCGCGGCGCGGCAGAGCCCGAAGCCGGTGGTGCAGCAGGTGATCGACTGGGAGCCGCAGGCCGGCACAAAGCCGCTGGTGATGATCGGAGGCGGAACGAACGATCAGGCGGCATGGCACCTGACGAACCTGGGGCAGTACGGCGACGACGACGCCTCGACGGTATACGGAGCCATCAAGGGCATCATCAACCAGCTGCTGCTGAAGGGCATAGAGCCCTGGCAGATCGTGATCGTGACGCCGATCCCGAAGGGAATCAAGGGCGACGTGAAATACACGGCGGCCATAGACTCCGAACTCACGGCCATCGGCAACGCCATGTATCAGACGGGCGTGGCCATGCGCTGCAACGTGATCAACGGATACAGGACAATCTTCTCCGGCCTTGACAGCTGGTATGCGAAGAACCTCATGATGGAGGACGACACGCATCCGACAGAGGCCGGCGCGACGTACTTTGCGCACCACATCTACGACGCGCTCCGCAACCGCTGGGAGAAGTATTCGGACGACGGAACCGGGAACATCACGATTACACGGAGAGGATGAGTATAATGGCAAATACGCATGAGAAGAGCATAAAGTATCCGGGGCTGAACGACACGTACACCTTCCTTCAGAACGACGCGACGCTGAGCGAAGCGGGCAAGGCGGCCGACGCGAAGGCGACTGGCGACGCGATTGCCGCCCTGCAGAGCGCTGTGACGGCGTGCTTCCCGCTGGATGCCGGCGACGCCGCCGCGCTGGCCAACGGGACGGACATCGACAGTCTGCTGACGCCGGGCGCCTACAAGGTGACCACGGCGGCCAACGCGGCCACCATGACGGGCACGCCGCCGACCGCCTCATTGGGCTATCGGCTGATCGTCATGGAAACCTCACAGGACAACAGGGTCTGGCAGATCGCGTTCGTAAACGGCGACTATCTGCCGAGATGCCGGTACTACAACGGCAGCGCGTGGACAGACTGGCGCATGTTCGTGCAGCGCGATTCCCCGGCCTTCACGGGCAGCCCGACCGCGCCCACGCAGAGCGCGGGCGACAGCTCGACGAAGCTGGCCACGACGGCCTACGCCGACCGGGCGGCGGGCAGCGCCATCGCCGCGGGGCTGCCGCTGGATTCCGACAACGCCGCCACGCTTTCCGACGGCACGGACATCGACGGCCTGCTGACGCCGGGCACCTACAAGGTGACCACCGGGGAACACGCGGCCACCATGACCGGCACGCCGCCCACCACGGCGACCGGCTACAGGCTGATCGTGATCGAGACCTCGCAGGACAACAGGGTGATCCAGTTCGCGCTGAGCAATTCGAGCGTCAATCCCCGGTGGCGCAAATACACCGGCAGCAGCTGGAGCGCCTGGGAGGCCATCGCGCCGCTGGATTCGCCCGGCTTTACGGGCAGCCCGACCGCGCCCACGCAGAGCGCGGGCGACAGCTCGACGAAGCTGGCCACGACGGCCTACGCGGACGGCGCGGCCGGCGCGGCGAAGAGCTACGCGGACGAGAGGATCGCGGCCGAAGGCGTGGGCCTTCTGACGGATCCAGCGTTCCTGCACAAGGGGCTCGTTATCAACAACGGCGCCTGGGCGACGCAGTCCAGCCAGTATCACGCCGTGATCCCGGTGACGCCGGGGGCGACGCTGTTCTTCGAGGCGAACGCGACGGGCAACGGCAACTTCGCCGTTCTGACGGCGTACAGCGCGCCTTCGGCGGGCGGCACGCCCTCGTTCTCCGCGGCGACGGGCTTCACGAACACCATCACCGTGACGAAGGGCACGGGCGCGACGTACACGCTGCCTTCCGACGCGCATTACCTGTACGTGTATCTGCGCAACCTCTCGAACGGCGCATACGAGCGGATTCCCGCCTCGCTGGCGGTGGACGGCTACGACTGGGCCAAGGGCGTGCGCGAGAGCGTGAACAGGGTGTTCGCGCTGGCGCACGCGCCGGTGAAGCTGCGCGTGATGCAGTACAACTGCGGCATGTGGACCATGGGCGGGAATGCGCCCATGACCTCTTCCAACCTGGAGACCAAGCTGGCGAACTACAAGAAGCTTCTGCGCGCGTACCGCCCCGACCTGATCGGCATTGAGGAATGGGTGGACAACATCACGGTGAGCGGGAGCGCGGTGAGCATGAACGCGCGGGTGTTCGATCCCATGTATCCCTACGAGGCGGCATACATCTACACGGGCAGCAGCAAGGGCCGGACGCTCAAGGGCAAATACGCGCTGAGCGACATAACCAAGAGCAGCATTTCCTCCAGCGCCTACGGCGGCAGCAGCAGCGTTCTGTATTCCAAGGCGCACATGGAGATCGCGGGGCGGCGGGTGTGCGCGGTGTGCACGGCGTTTCTGCCCAGCACGGCGGGCAGCGGAGACCCAGCGATCCGCGCGGCGCTGATGCCGAAGCTTCTGGAGCTGCTGGACGGCGAGGAATACGCCTTCCTGATCGTTGACCTGAACAACGGCGGCGACGGCACGGTGACGGACGTTCAGGAGGGCGACAGCCTGAACGCCATCGCGGAGACGAACGGGTTCAAGGGCTGCATGGGGCCCTACGTTCCCTGGACGAACACCTGGCAGAGCCAGACGAACACCTCGGTTTGGAAGGCCATCGACCAGATTTACTACCGGAACAACGGCAGGATCATCTTCGACAATTACACGATTCTGACGGACGAATTCGCGGGGCTCAATTCGGATCACATACCGTGCATCGGCGACTTTACGCTGCTGTGAGGCGAGGAGGAACGGACATGACAAAGGCGGGTGTGACGAACATCCGCCTCTATGATATAGACAACCTTGTCGGCGAGACAGAGAAGCTGAAGAACATCGCTGCGGCCTTAGAATCCGCCATGGAAGCGGCAAACGAGGCGGCGGAGAAAAAGAAGCCAGGGCACGCAGGAGAGCGCGGCGGAAGGCGCGGAAGAGCGGGCGCAGGCGGCGAGCGTGAAGGGGAATGGTAAATACTCCATTGAGAGAGATGCAAAGGGAAGACAATATGTAAAAGCTGAAAGACAGATGATAACAGGCAGTGATCCTATAAAGTGGCGGGATCAAATCATGAACTACATAAATAAGAATATAAGGAGAGGCAAAGATGTAAGTTTTACAGGGGCCGATGGAACAGTATTAACGATTACTCAGGATACAGCAGGAAAGGCACGAGTATGAAACGATGTATTGAGGGCAGATGGTCTGTTGAGGCCTATGACTGACGAAGAATATGCTCTAAAGCTCAGAGTTGAAGGGCATATTGATGAATTGGCACAGGTTTCAAAAGGAGAAAAAAGATTGTTCCAGACACAAGGAACCATCTGATAGCAAAAGATGGTTGGAATTACAGGACTGCATATTTTGAAGATTTTGATGGGAAACTATACAAACTGACTATATCTGTAGGGAAAGCAGGCGAGCTAAATACAGTATACAACATTGGAAGAATAAAAGAGTCCTATTCCGTTACTCAGGGCTCAAAGGCCAAGCAGCAAAGTGCTGCGGATGTAACGGGGTCAGACTCTGAAAACAGTATAGCAGACCTTCTCTCCGAAGTCAAGCCCAAGGAGAAATTCAGGCTGAGCGAGCAGCAGACGCAGACGGACGCTTTCAAGCGCTGGTTTGGAGACAGCCAAATCGTGAACGATGACGGGACGCAGAAAAGTAATGCAAGCCTTGTCGCGGCCTTGTTGTACAGGCCAATGTCAGCGGACAATCCTTCTTCCAGGGCAAAGGGAACAGGTATGCCGGCCCGCACTGCGGCATACTGTAGAAGCTGGGAGGTGGGCCTTCATGAAGCGCTTGCGCCGGATCGCCGCGTGGGCCGCCGTGTGCGCTGTGATGGCGCTGGCCGC
>JAFZRB010000140.1 GCA_017620115.1 Clostridia bacterium
GGACAGCGCGTTTGAATACTGCGAAAGCCTGTCGGAAGTGAATCTGCCGGACGGGCTGAAGACGATAGAGAGCTGGGCGTTCAACGGATGCTCGGAAGATATGAACCTGCTGATACCGGACAGCGTGACCTACATAGGGGGCGGTGCGTTCGATAAAGAGATACAGAGGTGCGCGACGATAGACGGCAGTGCGGCGAAGGCGCTGAGCCGTGCGGGGTACTGGTTCATGCTGCCGGACAACCCGACGGTCGGGCTGCAGTATTGGTATGAGAACGAAGAGATCACAGGCCTGGCGGTGCGCGCTGCGAACGGGGAAATCACGGAAGCGGAGATACCGGAAGGGGTAACGCTGCTGCCCGACGACGCGTTCAGGAACTGCGAGAACCTGGAGAGCATAGAGATACCCGGGGGCATAGCGGCGGTCAGCGCCAACGCGTTCGCCGGCTGCGTCAATTTGTCGAATGTCACGATTGCATCGGGCGTGGCGCGGATTGAAGAATACGCCTTCGCCAACTGTCATGCGGCAATAACGATCAGGATCCCGAACAGCGTGGTATACATCGATGAAAACGCGTTTGGCAATGACGATGAAATCCTGGTCGTTGGCTGCGTATCGTACGCGCGTACCTGGGCGACCAGCCACGGTTACATGCTGGATGCCGGAACGGGCAGGCAGTACCAGATCATTCACAACGAGCTGGTTGTCGATCCGGCTGTCGCTCCCACCTGCGAAGAGACCGGCCTTACGGAAGGAAATCACTGTGAAGCCTGCCATGAGATCCCGGTTCCGCAGGAAATCGTGTCGGCGCTCGGCCACGCATGGAGCGATCCGATCTATACCTGGAGCGCGGATCATACAGCCGTGACCGCCGAACGCGTCTGCGCAAACGACGCCAGCCATAACGAGACGGAGACCGCCGCCGCCACCTATGTCATAACCGCATCGCCGACCGCGACGGCCGCCGGCCTTCGCACGTGGACGTCCGGCGCCTTTGACAACAGCGTTTTCAGCGTGCAGCAGGTTACCGTTGCGGATATACCGGCGCTGAACGCCATGAACGCGCTGACGCTCCCGGCCGCGACCGGGATCGTGGAAGCCGAGGCGTTTGAAGGCGGCGCGTTCCAGTGCGTCGTCATTCCGGACGGCTGCGCGACCATCGGCAGCAGGGCGTTTGCCGACTGCCCGCATCTGATTTATGTCTATATTCCCGCCAGCGTGACCTCCGTCGCGGCCGATGCGTTTGCGGGCGACGAACAGGCGATCATTGACCGGAAATAAGGACATAAACGCCGGAAACAACGGCGATTGCAAAACGACGAGCCGCTCTCAGCGATGGGAGCGGCTTTCGTCTTCTCTTGTTTTGCTTTATTTATGGATTCCCGATCATCTCCGCCAGCGTCCGCGCGGAGGCGGCCATATACGCCGCATAACCGGCCCTCAGCGCCTCGGGCAGGCGGTTGCAGCCCACCTCGAGGTTCAGGCTGCCGCGGTAGTTCGCCGCCTTCAGGCCGTCCGCCACGCCGCGCCAGTCGACGTTGCCGATGAACGGCGCAATGTGCACGTCGTCCTCGGCGAAGTTGTCGTTGACGTGCACCATCAGGAGCCGCGCGCCGATGCGCGCGATGCTCTCCCGCTGATCCTGGGCTGAGATGTTGGCGTGCCCCGTGTCCCAGCACACGCCCACGTCCAGCTCGTCCGCCAGCCGCAGCAGGTCGTCCGTCTCCGTGCCGTAGCGCATGATCTCCTTCGGCGCGCTCCGGCCGGGCCCGCGCATGTTTTCGAGCGCCAGCGCCAGACCCGCTTCCCTGGCGGCGTCGCGATACGGCGCGAGGAAGCGCAGGGCTTCGTCATGCTCCCGCGCCGCGTCGTAATCCCGCGTCATGAAGGTGTGGGGATGAATGGCGGCGCAGTCCACGCCCGCCTCCACGGCCAGCTCGATGGCCCGCCGCGAGGCCAGGAAAAACGCGTCCCAGTCATACGCGCCGTCCGGCCGCGGATAATCGAAGGGCAGGTGCGCATAGCGAAAGCGCACGCCCGCGTCGCCGGCCTGCGCAAGCGCGAGCCGGAAGGCTTCCCGCCAATCGGACGCCAGCAGCATGGGCACGGTTAAGTCGAAATCGATCTCCTCGAATCCGGCGTTTTTCAAAAAGCGCAGCGTTTCCTGAAACGGTATGGCCGAGCCGTCCTCGCGCTTCGAAACGATGTCTGATGTGACGCACAGTTTCATCGATGATTCACCCCTTTAATCTCTGTTGCGCGCGGCCACGACCCATTCGCCCGCGGCCCGACCGTCCACGCCCAGCTTCGCCGCGCGGTGCAGCGCCGTCGTGGGGCAGATGTGCGTGGGAATGACGTACATCACCGCGCCGATGGCGGGCCTTTCGTCCTCGTGTCCCTCCGGCATGCGCCACGTCCAGTGCTCCTCGCTCTGGAACAGCGGATACGCGCCCTTCCCGTCCAGCAGGCGCCCCCGCTGTCCGGCCGGATCGGCGGCGATGGCCTTGTAGCCCAGATCCAGCGTGAACACGCCCGGCGCGGGATGGCTCACAACGCGCGTCAGCAGCGCCGCGCCCGGCCGGAACGGCAGATCGGAATAGTTTGTCTCATAGCCCCAGTCCCACACGAACACTGTGCCGGGAGACAGGAAGACGCCCGATTCCGCCGCGTGACACGGGAATGTGGGCGAGCCGCCCGCGATCACGATGGGCGTCTCTATGCCCGTCGCCGTCAGCGCCGCGCGCGCCGAAGTCACGCGGCTCATCTGCCCGCTCACCGCCGCCTGCCGCTCGCGCAGGTCGCTCTGGTGGTTCTGACCGTCGTAGCAGTGCAGCCCCGAGAAGCGCAGGCGGCTGAACCGGGCGGCGGCTTCGCGGCAAAAATCCGCCAGACCGTCCAGCGGCACGCCGGTTCTGTCCATGCCCAGGTTCACGTCGCACAGCCACCGCGTCGTTGCGCCGCGCTTCGCGCACGCCTCGTCCAGCAGCGCGAGCGCCTCGAAGGAATCGCCCAGCGCGTAGCAGGTTGTGTTCGGGTATTTCGCCGCCGTATCGAGGAATTTCCCGACGTTCGGCCCCAGCAGCGGATAGGTGAGCAGCACGTGCTCCGCGCCGCGCGAGCAGGTCAGGTTCATCTCCGAAATGGTGGCGCACTTGAAGCGGCGGATGCCCATCTCCATCTGCATGTCGATCAGCTCGGCCATTTTGTGCGTCTTCACGTGCGGCCACAGCCGCGCCGGGCCGCCCGCCATGTCGATGGCGAGCCGCGTGTTTTCGCGGATGATGTCCGGGTAGTAAATCAGCGCGGGCGAGGCGATGTCGTTTTCGTTTGCAAGCCGGTAGGGCGCGTCTTCTCGCATGGTTTTCATCCTCCTCATCGTTTGACACGCAGGCAGCGGCCCGCGGCGCTGGTCAGAAGCGCGTCGTTTTCTATCACTTTCCTGCCGTTCAGCAGCATCAGGTCGAGCCCCGTGGCAAACTGCGCGGGGGCGGCAAACGTGGCGTGATCCGTGAATCTGTCCGGGTCGAACATCAGGATATCCGCATACGCGCCGACCGTCAGCTCGCCGCGGCCCTCGAGCGCCATGCGCCGCGCGGGCTGCTGCGTCATCTTGTGAACGGCCTCCTGCATGGCGAGGAGACGCCGCTCCTTCACGTATTCGCGGATCACCTTCGGCATCGCGCCGAACATGCGCGGGTGCGGCGTGTCGGTGTCGGCGTAGATGGCGTCCGAAATAACGGAGGAATAAGGCAGCTTCGCCACGGCGTCTATGTCGTCCTGGCACATGCTCATATTGATGATGGCGGTTTTGCCGCTTTCGTCGTGCATCAGGAAGGCGGCCAGCGCCGCGGCGTCCTCAAAGCCGAACCGTTCCGCCGCGTCGGTCACGGTCATGCCGAGAAAGCGGCGGTTGCGCGCGTTCGCAACGCCGCTGATGATGATGCGTTCCCAGCCCAGCGTGAGGGCGAAGTTGTCCCAGTCGGCATACTCGACGGCCGCGCTCTTCCGGAATTCGGCGACTCCCTCCGGCGTGCCCAGCCGATTGAGCGCGGCAGCCATGTCGCCCTTTACGAAGGCGGGCGGCAGCATGGTGGTGAGCGCCGTCGAGCCGCCTTCATAGGGGTAAAAGTCGACCGTCACGTCCTGTCCGGCGGCGCGCGCCGCCTCGATGAGCGCGATGGCGCGGTGGATGTCGCGCCGCCAGTTTTTCACGCCGCAGCTCTTGAAATGGCTGACCTCCAGCGCGCAGCCCGCGCGGCGGGCGATTTCGATCGCCTCGGCCACGCTCTGAACCATGCTGTCGCCCTCGCCGCGGATGTGCGCGGTGATGAGGCTGCGCCGCTCGCCCACGGGCTTCAGCATGTCGGCGAACTCGCCCGGCGAGCCGTAGCACTCCGGCAGGTACATGATGCCCAGCGACACGCCCGGCGCGCCGGCGTCAATGGAATCCGCGATGATGGACTGCGCCTTCTCCATTTCCGCGCGGGTGAACGGCGCGTCTGAGAAGCCCTTGAGGCTCACGCGCACCGAGCCCGTGCCGATCATGGCGGCCATGTTGAGGGGCAGGGGACGCGCCTCCAGAGCGGCTATGTAATCCCGATAGGTTCGCGGCGGGTTTTCGCACATGGGGCCCAGCACCGGTTCGTCGAAGGCGTACTGCGCGGCGGCGTGTTCGGGGCTGGCGGGCGTCATGGAGATGCCGCAGTTGCCCGCCACCGTTGTGCCGATGCCCTGCCGGAGCTCGGTCTCTCCCGTCCAGCCGGTGAAGGGCTTCACGTCCGGGTGCCGGTGGATGTCCACGAACGCCGGGCACACCGCGCGGCCGCGGGCGTTGACGGTCTCGTCCGCCGTCAGGGACGGCGCCCCTTCGCCCATGGCGACGATCCGGTCGTCCTTCACCCATACGTCGCCGCGCGTCGGCTCGTTCAGGGAGCCGTCGTAAATCAGGCCGCCCTGAATCCTCATCACAGCCATATCCGACCGCTCCCCTTATTCAAACTCGAAGATGGCCTCGATCTCCACCGGCAGGTTGCCCGGCAGCGCGTTCACGCCGATGGCCGAGCGCGCCGGGATGCCGTTTTCCTGGCCGAACAGCTCGCCCAGCAGCAGACTCGCGCCGTTGGCGACCTGGGGCTGCTGGTAGAAATCATCGGCGCTGGCGACGAAGGCCAGCATCTTGACAACGCTCTTCACGCGGTTCAGATCGCCGATTTCGCGCTGCAGCACCGCGAGGATGTTCAGCAGGCAGTTGCGCGCGAAGGCCTGGCCCTGCTCCACGGTGTACTCCTTCCCCAGCTTGCCCGCGGCCTCGCAGCCGTTTATGACGCAGCCGCAGCCGGAGATATAGGCCATGTTGCCGGCGATCCTGCACGGCGCATAAACCCCGCCCTTCGGCGGCGGCTCGGGCAGCGTGATGTTTTTTTCTTTCATGATGTCGTAGACGTTCACAGAAAATGCCTCCTTTTCGCTCGTTGCATATATTATTCTGCCGCCGCTTCCGCCATGGCCCACAGGTTGTCGACAGAAACGCCGGGCAGTATGGATTCGTGACTGGGTGAGACGACATAGCTCTCGCCGAACAGGTCGCGCAGGCGGCGCACCTCGTCGCGCACCTGCCGCGGCGTGCCAAAGGGCAGCAGGCGCTGGGTGTCCACGCCGCCCACGAACACCAGCTTGCCGTTATAGCGGCTGGAGAGCGTCTTTGCGTCCATGTTGGCCGCCAGCGCCTGGATGGGATGCAGCGCGTCCACGCCGGCGTCGATGAGCCGCGGGATGATGCGCTCGATGGAACCGCAGGAATGCAGCAGCACCTTCATGCCGAAGCGGTGGGCCTGGTCGGTGAATTTCACGAAGGTGGGCATGACGAACCGGTCGAACAGCTCCGGAGAGATGAGCATGTCGCGCTGGCTGCCGAAATCGTTCCCGAAGAAGAACATATCGATTTTGTCGGCCGCCAGGCTGAACAGGCGCTCGTTGACGCGCATGTAGAAATCGGCGATATGCTCCGTAACCGCTTCCACCACGTCGGGATCGGTGTACATCTTCACGAAGTAGTTCTCCATGCCGAAGAAATCGCACACATTGTGGAAGAAGCAGCTCCAGGAGCCGGAGAGAACCGCCAGACCGGCGGCGCGCGTGCGCTCGATCTCCGCGAGCGTGCCCGTGAAATCGACGTATTTTTCATCTGGCCAGTCGAACGCGTCCACTTCGGCCACGTCCTCGCATTCGGCAAATACGCCGGGCTGCCCCAGGCTCACGCGAGGCTTTCCGCCCAGCGCGTCCAGCATGGGCTTGCCTTCCGGGTGTTTCCACATGCCGTTGGCCTCGGGCATCACCCAGCGGCAGGTGTCGCCCATTTTCAGGCCCATCTCAAAATCGTCGTTTACCCCGAACGCCGCGAACAGCGCGTCGCGGCATGCGGGGTTTGGATTGCCGTGCCAGAAGCCGCAGTGATCGCTCTTGTGGGCCAGGATCTCCGTCAGTCGCTGTTGTCCGTTCATCGTTGCGAAACCTCCGTCTGTGTTTTTCCGGTGATGGTTTTGGCGTTACATGGTGAGCAGCAGCGCGCAGAGCGGCAGCGTTACGACGCTCAGGAGGGTGGAAACGACGACCAGCGCGCCGGCGAAGTCGTCTGCCTGCTGATAGCGCACGGCGAACACCGACGTGATGGCCGCCACCGGGCAGGCCTCCAGCAGCAGCACCACCTGCGCCACGGGCCCTCTGAGGCCCAGCGCCATGAAAAGGGCGATGCATACGGCCGGGATCACCAGCAGGCGGAAGGCGATGGTCTTCCACAGCTGCCTGTTTTTCAGCATGCCGCCCATATTGCAGGCCGCGATGAGCATGCCCGTCATCATCATGGAAACGGGGGTGTTCATGCTGCCCAGATAGCCGATCGTTGTGGCCAGCACCTTCGGAACGGGGATCCGGAGATAGTAAATCAGCAGTCCGATGACCACGGCGAAGATGACCGGCGTGCTCAGGATGCTCTTCAGGATGCTCCGCGGCGTGTTTTCGGCGCTCATGAGTCCCACGCCCACGGTGAACAGGAACACGTTGAACACCGTGACATACGCGCTGGCATAGACCAGCCCTTCCGCGCCGAACAGCGCCTGGATCAGGGGAAAGCCCATGTAGGCCGCGTTGGCGAACGCGCCGCCGAAGCGGCAGAGGGGCTTCACGCCGCCCGCGCCGCCCCTGTGAACCAGCACAGAAACCGCCAGCCCGACGGTTATGGCCAGTATGCTGTAGAGGAAGGCCTGGCCGATGCTGCGGCTCATTTCCTCGCTGTATTCCACCAGATAGGAATTGACGACCATCGTCGGCAGAACGATGTAGAGCAGCAGATTGGCGAGAATGGACTTCGCCTCTTTCGGCAGGATGCCGGTTTTAACGCTCAAAGCGCCCGTGAAGATCAGCAGAAACAGCGTGACGACCTGCCAGAAGGTGATGACGGCCAATTCCATATCTTATGATTCCTTTCGCCGGCTGTCGCCGGAAACGCGCGTCGCGCGAGGGCATTCAACAGGCATATTGTACCATGAATTCCGCGTTTTGTCAGCCATTTTTAAAGCCCGTCCTCCGATAATCCGGGGGACGGGCCGATGATGACGCGGATTCCGTTTCAGGGGAAGGAAATTACTTCGTGCCCTTGAAGCGGTCGTAACGGGCCTGATACACGCCGATGACGTCGTCGAGGCCAAGGGCCTTCAGCTCGTCAAGGTAGGTGTCCAGCTTGTCCAGATCCTTGTCGCCCTTGACCAGGTCGATGAACAGGTCGGTCATGGCCATGTCGAGGTCGGTGGAATACATGTCGAGGATCTCGACTTCCTCGTCGGTGGGCAGGGCCAGGTAGGTGGCGATGTTGGTCTGGTACATCACGGAGTCCTTCTGCTCCATCTGGTTCCAGGCGTACAGGCGCAGCGCGCGGCGCTTGCCGGTCTCGTCGGCCGCGTCGTCCTTGGCGAGCAGATCCTGGCCATAGGCGCTGGCTTCAACCTCGGCGGCGGTCTGGAACGTGCCGACCGTCTCGCCGTTGAAGGTATCGTAGGTGCTGTTCATGACGAAGATGGGCAGGTTGGCGCGGTCCATGTAGAAGCGGCCGCCGCCGAAGCCCTTGGCGATGATGTCGTCGCCCGACCAGCCGGTGGTCAGGGAGTAGGCGTTGCCGTTCTCGTCAAAGTCGTAGTCGTTGCCCTGCAGGCCGGTGCTGCACCATCTCCAGTAGTCCTTGGTGAAGAAGAAGTCGAGCAGCTTGGCGGCGGCCTGCACATCGATGGTGTTCATCATGGCGTAGTAGCCGGTGTAGATGGAGGTATTATAGTCGCCGCGGGTGGTGGGAGTCAGGCCCTCGACGCCCTGCAGGCTGATGGGCACATAGTTGGCGTTCTCGTCGCCGGACAGATCGTCGCGGCCGTACATCGAGGCGGTCTGATAGTACATGGCGCCGATGTTGTTCTGGGCGATCAGGGCCTGGGTGTCGGTGGTGTACAGGGAGCCGCTGTCGGCCAGGGACAGCACGCCCGCGTCGACCATCTTCTTGATGAATTCAATGTAGCCCTTGAAGCCGTCCTGATAGAACACGGTGGTCAGCTTGTCGGTGTTCGGGTCGAGGCCGATGGGGTTCATGATCAGGCCGTACCAGCCGGCGATGCCGCTGTGGCGGAGCAGGCTCAGGTCGGTGGCGAACAGGGCCTTCTCATCGCCGATGCCGTTGCCGTTGGCGTCGTTGTCGCGGAAGGCGACGAGGGTGTCGACGAACTCATCGGTGGTGGTGGGCATGGGCAGCTCCAGCTTGTCCAGCCAGTCCTGGCGGATGCCGACGGAATAGGCGCCGGTCCAGCCCTTGATGTTGAAGGTGCCGGTCAGCAGGCCTTGCAGAACCCAGAAGGTGCCGTCGGGGCCGGTGCCGGCGTTGCGGATGGCCGCGTACTCGCCGTCGGGAGCCAGGAAGCCCGCCGCGGTGCCGTCGCTGTACTCGAGCACGGTGTCCACGCTGGTGAGCATGCCGCGCTGAATCAGGTTGTTCAGGGTCACGGCGTCGATTTCCAGGAACATCATGTCCGCCAGGTCAACGCCCGTCGCCAGGCGGGTGGTGATCGTGGTGGAATACTGGTCGGATTCGACGTAGTCCAGCTTCAGGTCGATGCCCATGGCCTGGGTCTTTTCCATCAGCCAGGCATAGGCGGCGGAATCCGGGAAGTAGCCCATGCGGGCGCTGCCCTGATTGTAGCCCAGCACGGTCACGGTGGTCAGGTCGCCGTCCGCCGCGGCGGTGGAGAACACGCCCACGGAGAGCGCCAGGGCCAGCGCGAGCGCCAGGGCCAGAGCTTTGCGAAGATGCTTCATAATTGGTTCCTCCTTGTTGATATTATAATCGGACGCGCGCGCCCGGTTATTTCGCGGTCATTCCTTCAGCGAGCCCAGCATGACGCCTTTCACAAAGTACTGCTGGAAGAACGGGTAGGCGATCAGCATGGGCAGCGAGGAGATGATGATGATGGTGTACTTCAGCTGGTTGTTGGAAATCTGCTGCTCCTGAGCCAGGCGCAGCGCTTCCGCGTCGTCGAAGATGGCGTTGGCCAGCTGGCCGGTCTGTTCGATCAGCACGCGCCGCAGGTACAGCTGCAGCGGCTGCCAGGCGCGGTTGGTGATGTAGATCGAGGCGTGATACCAGCTGTTCCACACGCCGATGATCGTATACAGCGCGATGACGGCCAGGATGGGCTTCGAAGTGGGCAGGAACACGTTCCACAGGATCTGGTAGCTGTTCGCCCCGTCGATCTTCGCCGATTCGCGCAGCGATTCGGGAATGCTGTGGAAATAGCTCCTCACCAGGATGATATACCAGATGGAGTACGCGCCGGGCAGGATCAGCGCCCAGGGCGTGTTGTACAGGTGCAGCTTGGTGGACAGAATGAACTCCGGAATGATGCCGCCAGACACATACATCGGAATCAGCAGGAAATAGGTCACGAACTTGCGGCCGTAGAGCTTTTTCACGGTGAGGGGATAGGCCGCGAGCACCGCGGTGGCCAGGTTCAGCACCGCGCGCACCGAGCAGTACATGACGGTGTTGCGGTAGGCCATCCACAGCTTGCCGTCGGAGAGGATGCGCCGGTAGCCGTCGGTGAAAAAGCCCTTGGGCCACCAGTACACGCGCATGGTGAGCGCCTCGTGGGGCGTGCTCAGCGAGAGCACCAGCACGTAATACATGGGATACACGGTGATGAAGGCGATCAGTACCGCCACAAGGTAGATCGCCGCCGTACCGATGGGGCTGCGGTCGCGAATGCGGTTGCGCTTTCTGAGCTCCCTGAGTTCAGCCGCGGTTTTTCTGGTGTGATCCATGCGCGCACCCCCTTACCACAGACCGCTGCCGGTCAGCTTGTTGCTGACGCGGTTGGCGATGGATGTCAGCGCGAAGGCGATCAGCGACATGAACAGGTTCACGGCGGTGGTGTAGCTGAACTTGCCGCCCTGGATACCCAAGCGGTACACATAGGTGCCGATAACGTCGGCGGTTTTGTAGGTGGAGCTGTTGTAGAGCAGCAGGATCATGTCGGTGTTGGAGCTCAGGATGTGGCCCACGCTCATGATCAGCTTGATGGCGATGACGGATTTCAGGCCCGGCAGCGTGATGTGCCAGATCTGCTTCATGTGGCTGGCGCCGTCGATGCGCGCCGCTTCATACAGCGACGGGTCGATGGACGACAGCGTGGAGAAATACAGGATGCTCTCGAAGCCGAAGCCCTTCCAGATGGTCGTCACGGTGTATATGGCGGGAAAGTAGTCCGGGTCAGTCATGTACTCATAGGGCTGCGCGCCGAAGGCGGCGAGCAGGTTGTTGATGATGCCGTTCACATCCAGGAACGAGATGACCATGCCGGCCACGACCACCGAGGATACGAAGTACGGCAGGTAGCTGCACGTCTGAGCGATCTTCTTGAAGCGCAGGTTCGTGACCTCGTTCAGGAACAGCGCGAAGATGATCGGCACCCAGAAGGTAAAGGCGATGGACAGAAGGCTCAGCCGGATGGTGTTCGTGAGCAGCCGGACGAAGAAGATGCTCTTCAGGAACTGCTGGATGTGCTTCAGACCGACCCAGTTGGCGGGATCGAAGAAGGGACTGCCGGGCAGGTAGTTCTGGAAGGCGATGATGACGCCCCACAGCGGAATATACGAAAATATGAATATGAGAACCATGACCGGGAGCAGCATCGACCAGACTTCGATGTTTTCTTTGACGATGTCCTGGCGATGCTTTTTCTTTTTGAACGCCGGCGCCGCCGGCTTGGCCGTTTCTGCCATGAGGACGCCTCCTTGACACCGGAATCGGGCGCTGTTATCTCCATGAACGCAATGGTATGATAACACAAAGGGGTGAAAAAGTCAATGTAATCAAGGATATTATGTATAAACGACGGGCAACGAGCGAATCATTATTCCGCCCTCCGCGCAGGATGTCCTCAGGGCCGTCTCATTTGATCCAGTAAATAGGAGTTTGTTGAAGCGATAAAACCTTGCCTTCCCCTTCGAGGGGAAGGTGCCTCGTGAGAGGCGGATGAGGTGTTAGCCCGGCTCTTTGCTGTCTATCGCAAGAGGATGCTGGTCGCGACGATAACACCTCATCAGTCGCCTGCGGCGACAGCTTCCCCTCCAGGGGAAGCCTCTTTGAGCCCTGCAAACTCCAATTTATCGGACTTTTTTAAAATAGACCGCCCTGGCGGACAGGCGGGGCCGTATCGCGCAAACCAGGCGCGCCCCGGAAAACGCGCGCTGACACAGCAAAAGACCCCGCCGCGCTGCGCGACGAGGTCTCGCTTTTGTCAATCAGCCGTTGTGCCCGGCGGCGCGGCGGATCACCAGGATCGCCGCCAGCAGCACGGCGCTCCACGCCGCCAGCTGGATCCACTGGCCGCTCCGGTTCGCCTGCTGCCCGGCGAACGGATAGTTACCGCCGCCTGAGAATCCGTCCGGCCTGCCCGGCCGTTCCCTCGCCTCAATCGGCTCAGCCGAGGCGTCGGATGCCGCGCGGTCGGCCGGGGCGTCCTGCGTCTGTTCGGGGACGGGCGTGTTCCGCGCGTCCGTCAGAGCGGGCGCGGTAGCCTGCGCGCTGTCTCCGCTGCTGCCGCCCGCGCTTCCGCCGAAGGAGCTGTCGTCGCCGCCGCCCTGCGCGGGCATATCCGAGAAGTTGGAGGGCGGCGTGAAATCGCCGCCGGAGAAATCAGGCATGCCGGACGGCGCCTGGAAACCCCCTCCGCCCTGGCCGCCGCCGAAGCCTCCGCCGCCGCCGAAACCGCCCCCGCCGCCGTTCATGCTGCCCATGTCCGCGGTGGAAATGTCGCTGGCGTCCACCAGCGCGGCGCTGTTCGTGCGCTGAGCCTGGGTGGTGGAGGGAATCGTGCCGTCCAGCTGGCCGCGGATGCTCTCGCCGCGCTTCTGGCAGAAGGTCTGCAGCGTGTCTGTCGCCTTCTCAAAGGCATCCATGTCGTAGAACGCGGATTCGTCCTTTTCCAGATACGGCGCGATCATTTCCTTCACGCGCTCGATTTCCTCCGCCAGCCAGCCGCTCTCGACGTACTCCGCGATGAAGCGGTCGTAGGTCTCGTGATACGCGGCCAGGCTGTCCTCGTCCGAGAAGATCC
>JAFZRB010000141.1 GCA_017620115.1 Clostridia bacterium
TACGGTGATGGTATACACCCCTTCATTGAGACTGAGCGACGCTTGACTGTTGTCGTTGCCCTCCGTATCATCCTCCTTGGTCAACACAACTGTACGGTCTGGGTTGATCCTGAAATAGACAAACTTCGTCTGAATGAGGTAACCGGCCGGCGGAAGCGTCTCTTCAAGCCTGTAGCGTCCGGCGGGCAGGTCGGATAACTCAAACTCGAAAACCGAGGTCATGTCGACATCATCATCCACTACCAGTTCCGGCAGGAACGTCACCGGCTTGGTTGTGTCTTTGTAGAAAACATAATCCGTCGATGCCGGGTTCCCAAACAGATTATAATAATCCTCCGACGCCTTACTCGGATCAAACGCGTTTCTCAGCATTACTTCTGTATCCGGCTCATTCTCCATCTCCTGCTTTCCCAGCATGTTTTTCACAAATATATTATGGTTCAGTCGGATATAAACTGCCACATCCCCCAGCGGCTATACGGATATGAGCAAGCAGATCAACGGGCTGGCGGCCATGATAAACAGCTTCACAGCGTGAGCGGTCAGGCGAAATATCTGACAGAAGTCATTGGCGGCGGGAACGTGCTGTGTTATACTGTTTTCACGATCTTAAAACAGTTGACACAGGAAGAAGTCAAAATAAAAGAAGAAAAACGTCTGCTGACGGCCATACCCGAAAAGCGGGAAGCATGAAGGGCTCCCCTTTCAAAGAGCGCTTAAGGAGGCAAAAAAGGTATGAATCAAAGGATATTCGGAAAAACAGGCCGCCCTGTCAGTGAAATCGGCCTTGGCACATGGCAGCTGGGGACGCGCTGGGGAGACCCTTTCAATCATGAGGAAGCGCTGAAGATTCTGGAAACAGCAGATGAGAACGGCATCACGTTCATCGACACGGCGGACGTATACAACGGCGGCAGAAGCGAGGAGACCATCGGCGAATACGTTTCCGCGCATCCGGGCCGCTTCTACATCACGACCAAATGCGGACGGCGGCTGAATCCGCACACGGCGGAGATGTATACGCCCGAGGCCATATCGGGCTTTATTGACGGAAGCCTGAACCGCATGAAGCTGGACCGGCTGGACATGATCCTGCTGCACTGCCCGCCCACTTCCGTCTATCGCAGGGACGACATCTTCGCGGAGCTGGAAAGGCAGAAGAAGGCGGGGAAAATCGCCGATTACGGCGTCAGCATCGAAAAGGTGGATGAAGGCATTCAGGCTATGGAATATGACATTTCGGCCATGGAAGTCATCTTCAACATGTTCCGCCTGAAGCCGCTGGATAAACTGTTTCCGATGGCGCGGGAGAAAAACGTCGGCATCATCGCGCGGGTTCCTCTGGCCAGCGGCCTGCTGACGGGAAAATACACCAAAGACACGGTTTTCGGCCCGAAGGATCATAGAACCTATAATCGGGATGGCGCGGCCTTTGACAAGGGCGAAACCTTCTCCGGCATTCCCTTCGAACTGGGCCTTGAAGCGGTCGAAGCGCTGAAAAACGTGTTCGGCACAGCGGATCTTGCGCCTTACGCCATCCGCTGGATCCTCATGCATCCAGAAGTCAGCGTGGTCATTCCCGGCGCGAGCCGGGCCAGTCAGGTGGCGTCGAATGTGAAAGCGGCGAACCTTCCGGCGCTGACCGAAGAGCAGATGAAGTCCGTCGCCGATATATACGACCGCTGCCTGCGGCAGACCATACACCCGCAGTGGTGATGATTGCCTGCAATGAAACAGGCAGGCGGAATCGGAATCACGAAATCAAAAAACTGTTTCCCTGTTCTTTTCAACGGATGAGAGGAGGATTTGTCGATGGAATTCAAAGAACTGATTTCTGAGCGCAGAAGCGTCAGAGGGTATGACGCGGCGATTGAACACGATGCCCTGGTTGAGATTCTGAGGGAAGCGCAGCAGGCTCCCTCCTGGAAAAATCAGCAGACCTCCCGCTGCTACGCGATCGAGACCCCGGAAACGCTGGAGGATTTCCGCGCGTCGGCGCTCCCGTCCTTCAACCGGAACAGCTCCGCCCATGCCGCGCTCATCGTGACCACCTACGTCAGGAACGTTGTGGGCTTCAACAATGGGACGCCCGCCAATGAAATAGGAAACGGGTGGGGCGCGTATGACCTGGGCCTGCACGACGCGTACCTGGTGCTGGCCGCGAAGAACGCCGGGTATGACACTCTGATCATGGGCATCCGGGACGCGGACGTGATCCGGGCGAAGTTGAACATCCCGGAAAACGAAGAGATCATGTCGGTCATCGCCGTGGGAAAACGCGGCGTGGAGCCATCCATGAGACCCCGCAAGCCGTTGGACGAAGTCGTCAGGTTTGTCTGATCCCCTTTGCGGAACAGCTGAACCGGAAAGATGAAGTACAGAACAGGGAGGAATATACCATGGGCTATGAAGTGATCAAAGTGAACGAAAACACCTGGCGCGTCGAGGACGGCGGCGTCAGATTCTTCCTGCTGGCGGGAACGGAAAAGGCGCTGCTGATCGATTCGGGGATGAACGTGCACAACGCCAAGGACATCGCGGCGGAGCTGACCGCCCTTCCGGTCTTCCTGCTCAACACCCACGCGGATATAGATCACATCGGGAGCAACGAGCAGTTCGATTCCTTCTATATGCACCCGGCGGAGGAAGCGGCCTACCGCCGCTCCGGGAAAAGCGGAACCATCATGCCGGTGCGGGAAGGCGACGTGATCGACCTCGGAGGGCGCGCGCTGAGCATCGTCGAGCTTCCCGGCCACACGCCCGGCAGCATCGCCGTGCTGGACGAGGCGAACAGGGTGCTGATCAGCGGCGACCCGATCCAGCGGCACGGCAGGATCTTCATGTTCGGGGCGCACCGGAATATGGAGGATTATATCCGGAGTCTGGAGCATTTGGACACGTTTAAGCCGCAGTTTGACGAGATATGGCCTTCCCACGCAGATATTCCGATCTCGACAGATACGATCGAAGAACTCCGTGACGGCGCGCGGGCGATCCTGGCGGGAACGGTTCAGGGAAAGCAGGCGGAAATGCGCGGAAACATCATCACGGTCTATGATCTGGGTTTCTGCATGATGCTATGCAACAAATAATGAAAGCGCGTGAATATGAAGTTCATCAGCAAGACCTGTTATTGAATGGAGGAATCAGAGGATGAAAACTTTCAATCTGGCGGGATATACGGCTTCGCGCGTGGCTCAGGGCTGCATGCGCATCGGCGATCTGACGGATCAGGCGCTCGACCGCCTGATCAAGGGCGATCTGGACTGCGGCATCAATTTCTTCGATCACGCCGACATCTACGGCGAAGGCCGGTGCGAGGCGCGCTTCGGCGCTTTCCTGCGCGCCAATCCCGGTCTGAGGGAGAAGATGCTGATTCAGACCAAGTGCGGCATCCGCCCGGGCCAATATGATTTCTCCAAAGCGCACATCCTGGAGGCCGTGGACGGCAGCCTGAGCCGGCTGGGCGTGGACTATGTGGATTTCCTGCTGCTGCACCGGCCGGACGCGCTGGCGGAACCGACGGAGGTGGCCGAGGCCTTCGACGCGCTGCGCCGGGCGGGCAAGGTTCGCTTCTTCGGCGTATCGAATCACAACCCGCTGCAGATCGAGCTGCTGAAACAGGCGCTGGGCGCGAATGCGATCCGCATCAATCAGCTGCAGTTCAGCCTCACTAACACCACCATGATCGACGCGGGGCTCAACGTGAACATGGAAAACGCGGGCGCGGTGAATCGCGACGGATCCGTGCTGGACTACTGCCGCCTGAACGGCATCACCATACAGCCCTGGTCGCCCTTCCAGTACGGCTTCTTCGAAGGCGCTTTCATCGGAAGCGACAAATATCCCGAACTGAACAGGAAGCTGGAGGAAATCGCCGCGTCGTACGGGGTAACACCCACGGGCCTGGCCATCGCGTGGATCCTGCGCCATCCGGCTGTGATGCAGCCCATCGTGGGCTCGGCGCGTCCTGAGCGCATGGCGGAAATCGCCAGGGCGGCCGATATCACCATCACCCGCGAGGAGTGGTACGCGCTGTACAGGGCGTCGGGCAAGAAGCTGCCGTAATACGGATGGGAAACAGCTCATAAGCCGCGCCGGACGGGGCTGCATGAGACGGCATGACGACATCGTGGAGGCATTATGATCAAAACGCTGTGGCGGCTCAGCCGCGAAGCAATCCGGTACAGGACGTTGTACATCGTGGCCATCCTGTCCACCCTGGCGCTGACGGCGGTGAACCTGACCGCGCCCAAGGCGTTGTCCGCCATGACGGGCTATGTGGAAAATGGCGTGGATGAAGCGGGGCTGCACGCCATCGGCCTGCTGACGGCCGCGCTGGTGGGACTGTATCTCCTGCGCGTGCTGTTCCGGTTCCTGAGCAATTACCTGGCGCACAAGGCGGCGTGGTATCTGGTGGGCGATCTGCGCACCAAGACCTACGACAAGCTGGAGCACATGCACCTGGGGTATTTCCATGACAAGCAGACCGGCGACCTGATGAGCCGGGTGGTGAACGACACCAGGGATTTCGAACTGCTCTACGCCCACATGATCCCGGAATCGATCACCAACCTGGTCACGTTTTCAGGGGTGCTCATCGTGCTGCTCACCATCAACTGGAAGCTGGCGCTGATCACATGCGCGCCGATCCCGCTGATCTTCGCATCCGGCGTCATCTTCTCCAGAAAGGTGAGGCCCTATTTCCGGATATCGCAGAAGAAAATGGGCGAGCTGAACGGAAAGCTGCAGGACAACCTGTCCGGCATTCACGAGATACAATCCTTCGGCCGGGAAGAATACGAGACCGGGCGCGTGAACGAGCGCAATTTCGAGCATGTCCGGGCGATGCTGCAGGCCCTCAAAATCAGCGCGGTCTTTCATCCCTCGGTGGAGTTCATCTCTTCCCTGGGCACCATCCTGGTCGTGGGCTTCGGCGGATACCTGGCGTACCGGGAAGGGCTGCGGGTGGCGGACATCGTGGCGTTCCTGCTGTATCTGAGCCTGTTTTACGGACCGGTGACGAGCCTTGCGAACCTGCTGGAAAGCCTGCAGCAGTCCATGGCCGGGGCCGAGCGCGTGCTGGATATTCTGGACGCGCCGACGGAGATCCAGGATAAACCCGGCGCCGAAACGCTCAGAGACGTACAGGGTGAGATCGTGTTCGACCATGTGAGCTTCTCCTACGGCGAGGGCGTGCCCGTGCTGCAGGATGTGTCGTTCCGGTGCGAGCCTGGGAAAATGCTGGCGCTGGTCGGGCCGACGGGCGTGGGCAAGACCACCCTCACCCAGCTGATTTCCCGGTTCTACGAGCCCACCGCCGGCCGCATCCTGATCGACGGCCACGATCTGAACGACGTGACCATCGAGAGCCTGCGCCGCAACATTTCGCCGGTTTTGCAGGACACCTTTCTCTTCAACGGCACCATCGCTGAAAACATCGGCTACGCCATGCCGGACGCCTCGATGGATGAGATCGAAGCGGCGGCGAAGGCGGCCAACATACACGATGACATCATGGCCATGCCGGAAGCCTATCAGACGCAGGTGGGCGAGCGCGGGCTGCGCCTGTCGGGCGGGCAGAAGCAGAGGGTGGCCATCGCCCGCGCCATCCTGCGCCGTTCGCCCATCATCATTCTGGATGAAGCCACCGCCTCGGTGGACGTGGAGACGGAGCGGCAGATCCAGAAGGCCATCGCCGGGATCGCGGGCAGGCGCACCATCGTCGCCATCGCCCACCGGCTTTCCACCATCCGCAACGCCGATCAGATCCTGGTCATCGAAGAAGGCCGCATCACCGAGCGCGGCACCCACGCGGAGCTGGTTGCGCTGGGCGGCAGCTATGCCCGGATGAACAAAATACAGGATTCCAGCGAAAGCGGCATCGCGTAAGCTGAACTGGGATTCATACAAGCATTCTGCACTTCTTCCCCCGTGAGGATGAACATATTATCTCGCTCTTGCTTTATCCATGCTTCGATGAGGCTCGCTCTTTCCTTCACGCCTTCTTTGCCGCCTGTGCGAACTTGTACGGCGCGATTGCTCTGCGGCATGTGTGGTAAATCTTCGGAGAATTGACCGATACTTCGGTATTATAACAAAGGGCCAGACGAATGGACTCATAGCTCAAAGCTCTCCGGAACCCCCGCCCGAAGCGGGGGTTTTCATCGGACAAAAAAGGCCTGGCCTTTCGGTCAAGCCTTCTCAGGGTCAGCGCCGCGGTCCGCCCGCGAGACACGCGTCGATCAAATCGTCGACCTTCGCCGTGGCCAAAGCGGTCACCGTATCCGCCGCGCCATAGTAGATTTTTACAGTTCCATCCGCTTCGAGAATGGCGGCCGTGGGAAAAATCACATTGGTTCTGAAGCCCGTTTCCGTTTCATACGCCGCTTCCGGGGCCAGCAGCGGCTCGCGGCAAATGCCGATGACCTTGCGCGGATCGTCCAGATCCAGAAGAAGCATCCCGGCGCAATACCGCTTGACCCATCTGCTTTCCCAGCCGTTTTTGCCCCTCGTCTCGTCCCGATCCACCGCGTGTGTGAACACCAGCCAGCCCCTGTCCGTCTTCAGCGGCGGCGCGCCGGGGCCGATCTTGTCGTTGGCGAAGGGATAATCCTCCACCCCGGCTATCAGCGTCGAATTGCCCCAGTAAACGAGATCCGGGCTCTCGCTCATCCAGATGTCAAACCGGTCGCGTCCCCGGCTGTACACTGGCATGGGCCGCTCCAGACGCAGATACATGCCGCCGACCTTTTCCGGGAAAAGCACCATGTTGCGGTTATCCGGCACGGTCATGGAAATCACTTCGTAGTGCCTCAGATCGTCCGTCCTCGCGATGCCGCCCCGCAGGCCGTGCCTCGTATCCACGGCAAACGTCATGAAGACCTCATCGCCGATGGCGGTCAACCGCGGATCGTAGGCGCGCAGGATCTCTTCGTCGCGCAAATCCATGATCGGCTCTTTTTCCACTGTCCAGTGAATGCCGTCGTCGCTGAACGCCAGACCGATGTTGGTGCCGGCAAACCGTTTGCCCAGCGCCCATTCCGCCTCGGTACTGCCGTAGTCGTTTCGGAAAGCGACGGCGTATCGCCCCCGCCAGCGAATGACACCGGCGTTAAAGACCAGACTGCTCTCGTAGGGCACGTCGTCCTTCGTCAGAACCGGATTGCCGGCATAGCGCGTAACAAAAGGGAGAGATTTCAATTCTATCTCGGGCATGGCGTTTCCTCCTCGCTGTTCGTCTCATAAACGGCTTCAATGCGCAGGGCCGTTCCCTCCGCGCGCAGGATCACCGCCGTGACGTATGTATTGGCGGGACTTCCCGGCATCAGTGCGGTGTATATTCTGCCCATGCGCGTCGTTTCAGGCGGCAGGCGCAGCGTCAGCGTCTTTCCGTTCAGGGAAAACTCCGCCTCAAAGCCCTCCGCCGGATCGTATTCCATAACGTCCTTCAGGTAATCATACGACGGCTCGCCGCCTTTCAGCGCCGAAGGCCTGCCGCCGTCCGGCAGCCGGGCCGCGCCTGCGCTGTGAAAGATCCAGTCAAACTGATGGGCGTCTTCCGATGAGATCTCCATCACGTCCCGCAGCGCGCCTCCGTCGTCCGTCAGCGTGCGCGCGCCTCCAACCCCGTCAAAGAGGTCTTTGACGCGGCCCGAAACGCCGCCGTGTACGGCTGTCAGCGCGGCATTCTGCGGCCTGAACGGCTGCGAACGGCCGTCCATCAGAATGGTATTATGGCACAGGCTGGTGCGATAATACGCGCCATACATGGGATGACCGTATCCCGGCGTGCCCAGATCCACGGAAAACGGCGCGATGCTCACGCTCAGGGCGTCCGCGTGCATGTGGCTCTTTGTCAGCGATCCGGTTTTTAAAAGCGCGTACATGGGTTTATTCATAACCGCCAGGCAGGTGGCCGGGAACAGGCACACATCCGGCGGATTATACGCCGCCGCCTCTTCCTCCGCTGCCGACGCATACAAAAGCGTTTCCGCGCTGATAAATCGCTCCGGTTCGCGTTCCATGATCCGTCTCAGCTGATATGACAGCTCTGCGGAAGGGGCGACGCGGCAGGCCCTCGTGCCGGCCCTGGCCCGCCCGGCGATGGTCGTGGGACATCCCATATCATTGATGCTCGGCAGGATCCAGCCGTCCGGAGACAGCTTCATCGGCGCCTGATACGCCCGCCTGAGCAGCCCGACCAATTCGTCCTGCGGGCGCACACAGGCGTAGGCCGCGACGAATTCGCCCAGCGCCTCGGTGGCGTAATAGTGGTATCCGAGCGACAGCTCATACCACAGCCCGTCCGCCGTGTACCCTTGCCTCGCCTGATTGCGGATGCCGAACTCGCTCTCCAGAGCGTCGTCGAGCAGCGCTTCGTCTTCATAAAACAGGGCGATCAGGCCGCGCGCGGCCTGCAGCCACAGGGGGATATTGTGAATCATGTTCGCCTGCCGGCCCACCAGCTCCGCCAGCGGTATAAACAGCTTATCCCGCCAGGCGGCCAGCTTCTCGGCGGGAATGTTCTCCCTGCCGCACACGCTCAATGCCCGCATCACGGCCGCCGCCCAGACCGCCTCGTCCAGGCTCTGCCCCATGATCTTGCCTTTGCCGGCGTGAGCGCCGTGGACAGGGAATGAATCGTACGCGTCCGCGTAAAAATCCAGGAAGCGGATGATGTAGTCCAGCGCTCCCCTGTCCCCGTAAACGCGGTATACCAGCGCCGAACTGGTCAGCGCCAGCACGGCTTCATAGCGATAGCCGTACACCCACGCCTCGTCCAGGTCTTGTCCGGACGCCTCCGCGCCGCAGTTCGGGCAGACAAATGTCCGGCCAGGCCGCCAGGCATAATCCTGCTGAAACGTCATGGCGCAATTCGGACAGACAAAATTATGAAACCATCCGCTCAATCGCCCCGCGTCATCCTGAAACGACGCCCGCCAGAAGGCGTCCGTCTCCTTCGCCTTTTGAAGCGCCTGCGCGTACACCTCGTTCGACGCCGCCAAATGAAGAATCTCTTCCGCGCTGTTGCAATATGTTTGCTTCATCGTCTCTCCAGCTCCCTCTGATTATGCCCCTGCCAGAATAGCATCCGGCAGGGGCATGAAGTCAACCTGGAATTGGAATGATTACTTGTTCAGGTTGTTGGCGGCGTAGATGTCCAGGATCGGCTGGTAAGCCGGCGCCATGGTATTCTGGATGAAGTCGACGAGCTCTTCCTTCTCGATCTGGCCGCAGATGTACTTGGTGCGCAGCTCGCCAAAGGTATCGCCGATGCCCTCGTCGCTGATCTGCACGTTGATCTCGTTGACGCCGGCCAGATGGCCGCCCGCCAGATAGGATATGCGGTTGGTCTGGGCGCCGATGCGGACATAAGCCTCGTTGAACATGGCCACTTCCTCGTCGGTATTGCCGTTGGCAACCAGCAGGCCCTTGTCGTGGGTCTGATAGTTCATGGTGGCGTAAGACGCGAGGTACTTGTCGGCGTTCTCAGCCTGCTCGGGCGTCTTGGCGGCGTAGCGGGTCTCGGGATCGAAGGTCTCGTAGGTGATGCCCTGAATGCCGATCATCAGCAGCTCGTTGACCTCGTCGGTGTAGCCGGCGTCCAGGAACTTGACGCAGATGTCCACATGCTCGGTGTCGGCGTTGATGGCGTAGTTGCCCCAGATCTGGGGATTGTAGTACACGTCCGCCACGGTCTGGCCTTCCTGCATCAGCGGCGGGCCCATGACGACATAGCCGTCCGGATTGGCGGCCTTGAAGGCTTCCTTGGCGTTCTGCACCGGCAGGTGCTCCACGACAGTGTTGTTGTAGCGGATGCCCATGCGGCCGGCGTCGAAGATGTCGTCGTCCTCATACATGGTGGTCAGGTAGAACTCAGGATCCATGGAGCCGTTGGCGTACATGTCGCGCATCCAGTCCAGATAATCCATGTAGGCGTCCTGCGCCTCCTGGATGACGTAATTGCCGTCCGCGTCCGGGACGCTGGAGGGGCGCACGCCGAAGCCGGACAGAATCGCGCGGTGAGCCGGACCCATGACGGTGTTCAGCGACCAGCCGAAGGTGTCGTCGATGCCGTTGCCGTCGGGATCCTGGGTGGTGAAGGCCAGGGCCACTTCCGCGAACTCAGCGGGTGTGGTAGGGATTTCAAGGCCCAGCTTCTCCAGCCAGTCGCCGCGATAGAGAATGCCGTCCCAGGGCTTGGTCTGCACGCGGGGCATGGAGTAAATGTCGTTGTCCAGCGAGGCGATGCGCACCACGGCCAGCTCGTCGTCGGTGAGGCAGGTCCAGGCGTTGGGCATGGTTTCCTCGTTGAAGTAAGGAGTCAGGTTCAGCAGCAGGCCGTCCGTGGCCCACTTCACATAGTTGGTGCCGGTGTCGCCCACATAGATGATGTCGGGCAGATCGCCGGAGGCCATGATGATGTTGCGGCGGTCGCTGTAGCTGGAAATCGGAGGCGCTTCGATCTCGATGTTGACGCCCAGCAGGTCGCCCCACGCCTTGATGATGGGGTTGTCCTCCACGACGTAGGCCGCGTTGAGGCGCTGCAGCATCGTGAGGGTCACGCGATCCCCTTCAGCCGCAGCCGGGAAAACGGCCAGCGTCAGGAGAATCGCACAGGTCAGAACGATGGATAATGCCTTCTTCATATGGGTTCCCTCCTTCTGATATTTATCATGACGGCCTTGGCCGCAATGATCAATAGAGCGTGGATCCGCCCAGCTTCTTGGCGATCCTGTTGGTGGAGAAGATGAGCACCGTGCCGATGACGTTTTTGAACAGACCCACCGCGGTGGAGTAGGAATAGCGCCCGCCCACGATGCCGATCTGGTAGGTGTAGGTTTCAAACACCTCCGACACGGAGCGATTCAGATCGTTCTGGAACAGGTATATCTGCTCAAAGCCGTTATTCATCAGTCCGCCGACCGCCAGCACCAGCATGATGACGATGGTGCCGGATACGCCGGGCAGGGTTATGTGCCAGATCCGCTGCCACCGGTTGGCGCCGTCTACAGTGGCGGCTTCATAGTATTCCGGATTGATGGCCGACAGGCCCGCCAGATAGATGATTGTGCCCCAGCCCGCCTCCTTCCAGATGTTTGTGGCGATAATCACGGTCCGGAACCATTCGCTGGAGCCGAGGAAGTTTATTTTCGTGCCGCCCAGCGAAACAATGACGTCGTTGATCAGGCCGTCCGTCATGCTCAGAAAGTTGGTGGCGATGCCGCCCAGCACGACCCACGAGATGAAATGCGGCACGTACATCAGCGTCTGCGTCACCCGTTTATACGCCTTTAAGCGAATCTCGTTGAGCAGAAGCGCCAGAATGATCGGGATCGGGAAGGAAATCACCAGCCTCGTGACGCTCAGCACCACGGAGTTGGAAAAGACCGTGTAGAATTTGCCGCTGCCGAACAGCTGCTTGAAGTTGGCGAAGTCGTTGAAGGGGCTCCCGAAAATGCCTTTCTTGAAATTGAAATCCTGAAAGGCCATCATGACGCCGTACATGGGAATATACTTGAATATGATCAGAAACACCAGACCCGGCACGCACATCAGGTAAAGATACCGGTTTTTCCAGACATATTTGCGCCAGGTCGCGCGGGATGACGCTTTTGTCATAATGCCGCCCCCCTATTCTTTCACGCCGCCGAGCACCAGGCCCGACATGAAATACTTCTGCAGGAAGGGATAAACCAGCATGATGGGCACGGTCGCCACCACGATGGAGGACATTTTCAGAAGGAACGGCGCGGTCATGCGTTCCTCGGCCGCCATGCCCTGCTGCACCTCGGTAACGCCCGACTCGAAAACGATTTCGCGCAGCACCAGCTGCAGCGGCCACATGGTGCGCTTGGTGGTGTAAATGATCGCGGAAAAGTAGCTGTTCCAGTAGCCCACGATCGTGAAGAGCCCCAGCGTGGCCAGTATGGGCAGGCACAGGGGAAGTACGATGCGGATCAGCACCTGGATGTCGTTGGCCCCGTCGATCAGCGCGGCTTCCTCCAGGGACGAAGGCAGGTTCTCGATATAGTTGCGCATCAGGATCAGGTTGTAACAGCCCAAAAGCCCCGGCAGGATCATGGCCCAGCGGGTATTCAAAAGGCCCAGCGTGCGCATCAGGAAATACTCGGGAATCATGCCGCCGGAGAAGAACATCGTAAAGATCCACAGCGTGGTGATGAGTTTATACCCTTTCAGATGCTTCTTCGTCAGGGGATAAGCCGTGATCACCAGAAGCGCCATCGACAGGGCGCTGCCCACAAAGGCGATAAACAGGGTATTGCGATAGCCCGACCAGATGTACTGATAGTTCAGCACCATTTCATACGCTTCCGTCGTCAGCCGGTCGGGGAAGAAATCGAAATGGTTCCTGAGATACAGGTCGTAAGGGGTGAAGGAATAGATGATGACCAGCAAAAAGGGCAGAAAGCAGATAACGGCGAACAGCCCCGCCACGAGATACGCGATGATGGAGACGGAATAATCGTCCAATCCCCGCCTGACTTTGCTGCGCTTTCTGCGTTTCAGTGACGCCAGCAAGACACACACCTCCTGACTCTGTCGTAAAAACGCCCGTCTACCGATAACGGCCGTAGGTTTTGGCCGTGTTGACCATGGCAAATATGTTTTCATCCGGCGTGTCCCGCCCCAGCTGATCGCCGGTGGACAGGATAAAACCGCCGCCGTTTCCCGCCGCGTCGATGGCGTCGCGACTGGCTTTCCCGGCCTCCTCCGCCGTCATGAACAGCATCTTTGTGGTGTTGAGGTTGCCCATCAGGCACAGTTTATCGCCATAGAGCCTTTTGACTTCGGCGAGATCCGCGTCGCCCATGGGCGGCGCTTCCAGGGGATTGATGCAGTTCAGATCGGTTTCTTCATAGAGCATTTTGAGAAAAGCCATGCTCTTCCCGCAGCTGTGCAGCATGGAGGGTATGCCGGCCTCCCTGCACATCCTGGTCAGCTTTTTGATGGTCGGCAGCGCGTATCTGCGCACCAGCTGGGGATTGGCCAGCGTCAGCGTGCCGGAACCGCCGAGCAGCAGCACGTCCGGCCTGTGATCGAGCATCATATCCGCCATGCGCACGCTGTCGCGGTCGATCAGCTCCGCCCATTCGTCCATGATGTCCTCATGGTCGTAGCAGGCGTAAATGGCGTCGGCCACGCCGCCGTCCATGAGGCCGCAGAAGGTTTGCACGCCCGGGTAGCCCACTTGAAGGCAGAATATACCCCGGTCGCCGCACAGGGCGCGTTGCTCCTCGAGATACGGCGCTTTGCAGGAGACGATGTCCCCGCCGCGCAGCTTTTTATATAATGGAAAGTCGCGTTCAAGATCCTTGATCAGCTTTTCCGTGGCCGCGGGGCTGTCCGCCACGCGCAGAGCGGTTTCCTCCGACAGCGATCCTTCGGCCATCTCATAGGTCGTCCGCACGGCGACGCGCCTGTTCTTCGGTTCGCCGACCGAGCGCGTCACGCGCGCATCCCCCTCGCGTTCGCGCTGAAACGTCATGGCGGAGCTGCTGGTGAACCAGCCGTCGATACCGAAATACTCGACCGCTTTGGCATAAGCGCGGTAGAGCGCGGTATTGCCTTCGAGATAAATCTCCCAGAAGGGGCGGCCCGTCAGCCGACAGGGTATCATATTGGAAAAATCCGGCGTGCAGGGCACCCGGTCGGGTATGCCGCCCCGAATTGCCGTAAGCAGGCGCTCCTTAGACGTCATGTTGGAAAAGCCCATCATCGTGCCTCCCAATCCGTCATTCATTCCAGACGCCAATATGCTTTAAATAACTTTAATTTGCTTGACAATCAACTGTTAGATGTATTATAATCCTTTTATACGGGTTTGTCAATAGTTTGGCATGGGGAATGATTCATTATGAGGAAAAAAGATGTCACGCTCGCCGACATCGCGCGCAGCGTAGGAGTAAGCGTCAACGCGGTTTCTCTGGCGCTGCGCGGCAAAGGCGGCGTCAGCAGCGACCTGCGCCAGCTCATCATCAAAACGGCCGGCGACCTGGGGTACGCGCCCAAAGGCCCTCAGAAGGGCAGCATCCTGGTGCTGATTCCGCAGCGCAATTTCATTTACAGCCGCGGTTTTTTCTATCATGTGTGCTTTTATGTGGAGCAATACGCGGCGTCGCTGGGCTATCAGCTGGTGATCTCCAACGTCTCCGCCGAGGACGAAAGCGCGTTGCGGATCCCGCCGCATCTGGACATGACGAACGTCGCGGGGATTATCACGCTGGGCAACCTCCTGCGCGAGTACTGCAAAATGATCCGCGACTTCGGCAAGCCGCTTGTCATGGCCGATCAGTATTACGACGACATCGACGTCAGCTCCGTGACCACGGCAAACACGGCGGGAATGTATCTTCTGACGGAGCATCTGATCAAAAACGGCTATACCGCCATTCAGTTTTTCGGCAAGGCCGGCACGACGGCGAGCCTTGAGGACCGCTGGATCGGCTATTGCCGCGCGATGGCCCGCCATGGCCTGACGCCCCTCGACAACGAGTACATGCATTCCAGCATCTCCGCGGAATCCGACAGCATCCTGATCGAACGGGCCCTCGACGGAATCGGAAAAGATGTCAACGCCTTTGTGTGCGGGCACGACGTCACCGCCTCGATCGTTATCGACATACTCAGCCGGCGCGGCCTGCGCTATCCGGAAGATTACGCCATCGCGGGCTTTGACGACATACAGGATCCTGGCATTCAGACGCTCCGGCTGACCACCTACAAAACGCCCCAGAAGGCCATCGCCGAAACCGCAATCGATCTGGTGCTCAACGCCGGCGCCGCGCCCAAGCGCATACAGCTCTATGGCGAACTCATCATCCGCGACAGCGTCAAACCCATTCAGGCCCCGTGACCGGGCGCAAAGCCGGTCCGCTGTAAAATAAGGAATCAGGGAGGTATCGTCCATGTATGTTTTCGGCACGCAATACCTGAGAGGCGCGACGCCCGCGCGGGATCAATGGCTCCGCGACATGGAGAACATGAAAGAGATGGGGTTCAACACCATCCGCGCCTGGCTGGTGTGGAATATCATCGAAAAGGCGGAAGGGGAAATCGATTATGATTATATCGACTCCTTCCTCTCCTGCGCCCGCGCGAACGACCTGCAGGTGGGCCTCCTCTTTCACATGCACGCCTGCCCGGCCTGGGCGGTTCAGAAGTATGCCCGCTGCTTCTATGTCAATGAAGACGGCCTTCCCTTCGAGCCGGCGATCCGCTCCAACACACCCTCCGGCGGCTGGCCCGGCCTCTGCTATGACCACGAGGAAGTGCGCGAGATGGAAGCGCGCTTCATTCAGGGCGTCGTTCGGGAAACGCGAAAGCACCCAAACGTCGCTTTCTATGAACCGATGAACGAGCCGCATCAGTGGATCGACTTCCGCAGGAAGCCCAACGACATATTCTGTTACTGCCCGGCTTCCGCGCGCCGGTTCCAGGAATGGCTCCGGAAAAAGTACGGCGATATCTCAGCGCTGAACGAGGCCTGGGGGCACGGCTACAGCCGGTTCGAGGAGGTGCGGCCTCCCCGCTGGATGGCTTCCTACAGCGACTGGTGCGATTTCCGGCTGTTCAATATGGACAATGTGGCCGAAGAGATACGCTACCGGGCGGAACTCATCAAGGCCGTGGACGCGGACCGGCCCGTTGTCGCGCACGCCTGGGGCGGCGGCGCGATCACCTGCGCCCAGCTGGGCGGCATGGCCTTCGACGACTGGAAAAACGCGCGGGTTATGGACAAATGGGGCTTCAGCGCATTCCCGCAGAGCGCGTCCGACTGCGCCGCGCTGGCGCTGGGATGCGACGCCACCCGCTGCGCGGCGAACGGAAAAGAATACTGGCAGGCCGAACTGACCGCCGGCATGAACGGCACCGGACTGTGGCAAAACGGCCGGATCGACGACTGCACGTTCAACAAGTTTTCACTCGAATCCATCCGCCACGGCGCGCAGGGGCTCATGTACTGGCAGTACCGCAAGGAGCGCTTCGGCTCCGAATTCGGCGGATACGCGCTCACGGACAACGCGGGCGGACCAACCAATCTGACCCGCTGCGCCGCGCGCCTGTGCAAGGCGCTGCAGGAAAACGAGGATGTGTTCCATTACGGCCGGCAGGAAAAGGCGCAGGTCGCGCTGGTATTCAGTATACGATCCTATCTGGCCAACTGGTGCGCCAGCAGCCGCATGGACAATAAATTCGCGGTGGATTCCGCTTCAGGCTACTATCGCATGCTGTGGGAGGAGAACGTTCCCGTGGACGTGCTTCACGAGGAGTTTTTCGGCGATCTGAACGCCTACAAGGTCATTATCCTACCCTCTCCCTACGCGCTTTCGCCCAAATGCGCCGCCGCTTTGAAGGAGTATGTCGCCGCGGGCGGTACGATACTGTCTGATCCTTATTTCGGCGCTTTCGACGAAGCCTTCCGCCTTTCCTATCGGATCCCCGGCTTCGGCTTTGAGGAGGTCTTCGGCTGCGAAGCGGATGAGCTCACGATGCGTCAGGACATCGCGCTGCATTCAGACAGCCGCACCCTCCGCCTGCAGGGCAACATACACAGGGAAACCTACAGGAACGTCCGCGCGGATGTCCTCTGGCGCTATGAGGACGGTTCTCCCGCCATTCTTGAGAACCGGTTCGGGGCGGGCCGCGCGATACTGAGCGGCGTCAATCTGGGCCTGTGCTACTCCAGCCGCGCTCTGATCTCCGAGGACGCCTCCTCTGGCGGCAGGAGCGACGGCAGCGCCCCGGCAAAAGAAATTGTGACGCGCCTTATGGAGCAAAGCGGCGTGCGCAAAAATCCCTGCACGGCGCCCGGCGTCAAGGTCAGCCTGATGGAAACCGGCGACGCCTGCGATTCCGACGCGGTCATCCTCATCAACAGCCTGCCCCGCGAGGTCAGCGGCTTTCTCGACCTTCCGCGCGCCTGTTCCGCGGCTTCAGTCGTTTATGGAAAAGCCGAGGCGCATCCGGATGGGAATCGGCTCTCCTTCCGGCTCGAACCGGATCAAAGCGCGGTCATCCGTCTGCTGCATCACGCATGAAGACAGTTATTCGGGATGTGCCGATTTGGCTGAGTGCATCAGATCTCCCGCTTTTCCATTTTTCCCGCATGGAGGATGACGACGAACATGACGAGAAGAAACCTGGTATCCGTAGATGAAGCAGTCGTTGAAAAACACGCTGACGGCGTTTCGGGAGACCGGAACACACCCGAAATGCTGGAATGGCTCAAGGACGCCGGCTTCGGGCTGTTCATTCACTGGTCTGTCGACGTTCAGCTGGGCTGTGTCATCAGCCACACGCTGGTTGGTTCTTCAAAGGACTATGCCGACCGTTACTACACGGAGCTGCCCAAAACCTTCAATCCCAACCGTTGGGACGCGGATCGCGTGGCGCGCCTGGCCAAA
>JAFZRB010000142.1 GCA_017620115.1 Clostridia bacterium
AACGTGGGAGCTGAACAGTAAAACCTCAATTGACAATATGGCGATCTGCATTATAGAATTAACATATCAGGCGGCGAATGAGCGCCGCAGAGCGATAACCAACGATGCAAAAGGAGGAAGGATTCATGCGTAAGTTCCTGTCAGGACTCCTGGTACTGATGCTGGCTCTCACGATCTTCAGCGGCATCGGCGCGACCCCGGCGAAGGCCGCGGGCGAAGAGCTCAAGTTCTACGACAATAACTCCACCGCGGCCAGAACGGCTTTCTTCGAGAAGACGTTCGACGAGTACTATGAGGCGACCGGCGTCCGCTTCATCTATGAAGGCCAGCCCTGGGCCAACTCCGCCACGACGGTGACGACCATGTTCGCCGGCGGCAACGGCCCCGATGTGTACACCTTCCTTGGCAACGAGGAAGTGGCCGTGAAGAACGGCTGGCTGTACGCCATCGACGACTGGATCGAGGAAAACGGCGACAAGTATGTCGGCCTGGTGACCAACTGGTACTGGCCGAATGAGAAAGCCGCCTACGGCCACTGCTACGGCTTCCCGGATGCCACCATGGGCAAGGGCATCTACTACCGCAAAGACTGGGTTGAGGAGATCGGCTACGAGATCCCCACCGGCAAGGACTGGAACTGGGCCGCTTTCTGGGATCTGGCCGAGAAGCTGACCGACAAGAGCAAGAACCGCTACGGCTTCGCGTTCCGCGGCGGCTCCGGCTCCGGCGACTGGTGCAACAACTACCTGGGTGCTTACACAGCTTCCTATGCCTATGATCCGGAAACCCTGCTGTGGCCCTCTGAGGGGATGAAGGCCGGTTTGAAGGACTACACCGACAGCTGGCTCAACGGCATCGCCCCGGAGGACAGCCTCAACTGGGGCTGGTCTGAGCAGATCGACGGCTTCTGCTCCGGCCTGGTGGGCCTGTTCTACAACGACTCCGACTGCTTCCCCTTCATGATGGAGCGCATGGAGGAAGGCACCTGGGGCGTGCTGCCCATGCCCTATGACAACGACGGTATCGGCATCCAGGGCGGCCTGAACGCCACTTATGCTTACGCCATCAGCGCCAGCTCCAAGAACATCGAGGGCTGCCTGGGCCTGATGGAGTTCCTGTGCGAGCCGGACCGCTGCGCCGAGTACGCCATCATGATGGGTTCCATCCCGGTGCGCCTTGACGCGATGGAGAACGAATACTTCTCTGAGAACGGCCCTCTGGGCGCGTTCGTCGAAGCCTTGAACAACCCCGACGTCTGCCTGGGCGGCCAGCTGGTCGGCATGAACAAGACCGAATGGGCGGGCTACACTTACGACCTCGGCGCGGAGATGCAGATGTATCTGCTGGGCGAGATGACCTTCGACGAGCTGTTCGAGGGTCTGGAGGAGTGGAACCAGACGGCCATTACCAACTACCTGAAGGAGAATCCCGACAAGGTGAGGGATATCTACCGCATGAGCGATTTCCTCGAAGCCGAATAACACTCTGCGTTCTGCCCAGCGGCAGCAACGCGTAGCGACTGAAAAGCGCTGCCGGTGGCGGTAACCAGCCGCCGGCAGCGCTTCATACTTTGTGTGCGCCGCGCGCGAAAAAAAACGCGTTTGGGGCGCGCCCTGGAGGGATTGCAAATGGCCGAAAAATTGCATGCGCCGAAGAGAGCGATCAGGTCTCTTCAATTCAACAAATGGTATGAGCCGTATCTTCTGCTCACGCCCATGCTGCTCATGCTGGGATTTCTGTTCCTCTATCCCATCGTTCTCAGCTGGTGCATGGCCTTTCAGAAGTACAAGCTGACCGAGCTTTACGACGTGTATTTCTATAAGCCGGATCAGCTGTTCACGAATTTCATCACTCTTTTCAAGAGGGATCGGTATATCTCGCGCGTGACGCTTACCTCGCTGTACATGACCCCTCTGCTGGTGGCGGTATCGACCGTCTTCGGCCTGACCGCCGCGTTGGCGCTGAACAAGAAGATTCCGCTGCGCGGCGTGTTTCAGACGATCATCTTTCTGCCGAGCGCCATTTCCGGCTTTCTGACGTCGATCATGTTCCGCTGGATGGCCAACGCGGAGTACGGCGTGTTCAACGATCTGCTGATGCGGGTATTCCACATTACGAGCGAGAAGATCAGCTTCCTGTCTTCTCCGACGCCAGCTATCATCATCGTGGTGATGGCGACGGTGTGGGTCGCCACGCCGGGCTACGCCATGACGCTGCTGGCGGCCATGCAGTCCATCCCCAAGGACATCGAGGAGGCCGCCGAGATCGACGGCTGCAACGCCGTGAAGCGCGTGTGGTATATCACGCTGCCCTACATCAAACCGACGTTTGTGATCATGTTCCTGCTCAAATTCATCTGGTCGTTCAACTACATGGATATTGTGAATACGGTCACGGGCGGCGGTCCCGCGTTCAAGACCACGACGCTGCCCATGTACATGTACTCGCTGGGCTTCTCGACCTACGACTTCGGCCGCGCGGCCGCGCTGGGCCTGTGCGTGCTGGCCGGGCTGGGGCTTTTCGTGATCGTGTACATGAAGCTGACCAAATATGAAAAGGCAGGTGAGGACTTTTGACCGGCATCAACGCAGCAAAAGCCCCTGCAAAGGAGAAAAAGACGCTCTCTCGTTCCGCGCGCAATCGGATTGGCAATTCAATCCGCTATGTCGTGCTGGCTATTCTCGCTTTGTTCGCTTTTTTCCCCATGTATTGGATCGCGCAGACGGGCTTCAAGGCATATAACGAGATCATCAATCTGGATAAGGTCACCTACTGGCCGCACAATTGGACGCTGGAGAACTTCCAGAAGCTGTTTGTGGAGTTCAAGTACTGGACCTACGTGGGCAACACGGTTAAGGTGGGTTGCATCACCGGCGCGATCGTCGTGGCGCTCACCTCGCTGGGCGGCTACGGTCTCGCCCGCTACAAATTCAGGGGTAAGGCAGCTGTCACGGGCATATTCCTGCTGGTGCAGATCGCGCCCGTCATGCTGAGCCAGATCCCGATCTACGCCATGTTTTCCAAGATGGGCCTGATCGGCACGCACACCGGCCTGACCATGTTGTTCATCTCCATGTCGGTGCCCTTCAACACGGTGACGATGCGCTCGTTCTTCGAGCGCGTGCCTGTGGCCATCGAGGAGGCGGCGTTCGTGGATGGCTGCAACCGTGTGCAGACGCTGTTCAAGATCGTGCTGCCCAATTTGAAACCGGGCCTTGTGACGGTGTTTATCAACGGCTTCACGCTGGCCTGGAACGACATCATCACCGCCACGCTGTTCGTTCAGACGCGCAGCAAGTGGACGGTCAACGTGGGCCTGAAGTCGCTGATCGGCAAGGTGTCCATCGACTGGGGGCAGCTGATGGCCGGCGCGTTCCTCACGATGATTCCCTCAATCATCCTTTTCATCGTCACCCAGAAGGCGCTGGTTTCCGGCTCTCCGATGGGCTCCGTAAAGGGCTGAGGAGAAAAGTGGGGGGCCTTCTCTCCCGGGTTGATGCTGCGTTACCGATGGGCGCATAACGCTATGCGCCCACCGGCCCACGTTGCGATACAGGATACATGGAAGCGTTTGTTCCCGAAGAAACAATGCGCGAGGAAACTATGCCAAACACACTATATATGGAAGAACAGGTCGCGCCAGGCGAACCGCCCGTGCGCGTGATGTCGTCCTACCACACCACCAACATCAGGCACGATCACGACTTCTACGAGCTGGTCTACGTGACCGAGGGCTTTTGCCTGCACGACGCGGGCGGCCAGGTGGCGCTGCTCATGGAGGGAGACATCTTCATTCTCAAGCCCTGGATAAAACATAAATACAGCGGCAACCGCGTCACGCGCATCTACAACTGCGTGTTCAGCCTGGAAGCCGTGGGCGACTGCCTGGAGGAGCTCCGGCGCATGCCCGGTCTGGATCAGCTGTTCAGCCCGGATCTTACCGCGAGCATACCCCGGCTGCACCTCACGCTCAGCGAGCGCAAGGCGTTTCTGCGGCTGATCTCCTGCATGTACGAGGAAAGCGTACTCCATCCCACCGGCTGGCGCATCTGCCTTAAAAACCTGCTGGGCTACCTGCTGGTGGAATACGCGCGCGCGTATCAGGCGCACGTGGGCGGCGACGCGGAGAGCGGCGCCTATTCGGCCTATATGATCCAGGCTCTCGGCTACGTCGACGAGTATTACGGCGACTGCGGCCTCACCGTGCAGGACATCGCCGCGCGGGTGGGTGTCTCGGGAGACTACCTCTCCCGCCAGTTCCGCCAGGTGATCGGCATTCCCGCCCAGGAGTACCTCAGGCGCTATCGCTTCGCGCGCTCCATGGAGCTGCTGCAGGCGGGCGTGTCGGTGGGACAGGTGGCAAAGCAGGTGGGCTTTTGCAGCCTGTCCTATTTTTCAAGGGAATTCAAGCGCGAAATGGGCGTAACGCCCACGCAGTACAAAATGCAGAACGACTGACACTTCTGGCTGGGCAGGTTTCCGTCCGCTATAGCCTGCCGGGATGCCCACATTTTTATCGCCCGGGCACGTACAACTGAGCGCATTGATTCTTCTTCGACGCGGCGGACGCTTCCCGCCTCTTTTCAAAACAGAGTACAAAGCGTGAGACCGGATATCTTACATTTTCTCGGCCTGCTGCTCAGGCGTCTCGAGATGGGGATAAGGCGGATTGGGATCCCTGAAGCTGCCGTTGTACACGCGAACCCTGTCGCGCATCTTGCCGCCGAGCAGCTTGTAGACCGGAAGCCCCGCTTCCTTGCCCGCGATGTCCCACAGCGCCATTTCGATGGTGCTTACCAGCTTGCCCCACGGCTTGAAGCCGCCGCCCCGACGAATGCGCCACATGATGCTGCTTCATCGCTCTCACTCGCTTTCTCTCTTGATTATATCACTCCTTGTCTTTTTCGCAACATTAATCAGTGACTACCTAGAGAGATCAAAACTCGGTAAAAACATACTTACGCGGGGAAAGAAGAAAAGTATGCTTTCCGTGGTTTTGGAGCAGTTTGTTTCCCCGC
>JAFZRB010000143.1 GCA_017620115.1 Clostridia bacterium
AGCGCCGCCAGCGCGTCCAGGTCGAAGCCGTCCAGCACCATGCACGCCGAGCCGGTCAGAAACGGCGCGCGATAGCCGCAGCCCAGCGTGCGCAGCCTGTCCTCCCCCGCCGCCGCGAGCGCCGCGGGCGTAGGGAACGCGCCGTCCTCGCCCAGCGCGTCGATCAGCGCGCGCACGATCCTGCGGATGCGGGCCACGTTGTTGTTGGCCGACACGATGAACGCCACCAGCGTTTCCCAGGGCGGCTGGCGCAGCACGCGCAGGCCTGGCAGCTTCTCCAGCGCCTCCAGCGCCGCGGGGCAGGCCGAGGCGGCCTGTCTCAGCGCGCCGTAATCGCGCGTGAGATCGAAATAGCGCGTCCAGAACGCTTCGTCGTCCGCGCGGCAGCCTTCGAGCAGGAAGCCGCCTTCTTCGGGAACGAGCCGCGCCGCGCGCCCGCCCGATACGCCTAGGAAAGCGCCGCCATCCCGGCGCCAGTGAAACACCTGCGCGCTGTCGATCAGAACGAGTTCCGCGTCGAAGCTGACGCCGCAGAACCGCGCGGCGGAATCCGAAATCCTCTCAATGTTCATGCGATCGCTCTTTCGTTATCAGAAAACCCGCCCGGAACTCATTCCGGGCGGGTCGATTCTCCTGCGATGGATCAGTCCGCGGCAACCTCAGGCTTCGGATAAATGCTGACCTGCTTGCGCTTCTTGTCCTTGCGCTCGAACTTGACGATGCCGTCGATCTTGGCGTACAGCGTGTCGTCATCGCCGATGCCCACGTTCAGGCCGGGATGGATGACGGTGCCGCGCTGACGAACCAGAATATTGCCAGCCAGAACGAACTGACCGTCGGCGCGCTTGGTGCCCAGACGCTGGGCATGGGAATCGCGGCCGTTACGGGAGCTGCCCATACCTTTTTTATGAGCGAACAGCTGCAAATTCATGATAATCATGGTGCACTACCTCCTGTTCTTCGTTATCACCCGAACATAGTCGGGATACTGCTTAGCGATACTGTGAAGCCCCTGCTCCGCGACGGCGAGCACGATGCCCGCGTCGTGAGCGTGAGCCTCGTCGAGTGCCTCCGGAAGCTCCGCCCTGAGATAGCCGATTTCGTCATTCTGACGGACGATGGGTTCGACATGCGCCACCGCTTCCAGCCCGTTCACACAGCTGATGAGCAGCGCCGAAACTCCGGCGCAGACGATGTCGCCGCCGCTTTCAGCATACCCGGCGTGACCTTCCGATTCAAAGCCAACGATCCTGCCTTCCTTTCGGAAGAAGGCAACCCTGATCATAATCAGCCCTGAACAGCGGTTATCTCAACCTTGGTGTACGGCTGACGATGGCCCTGCTTTCTGCGCTCGTTCTTCTTGGCCTTGTACTTGAAGATGACGACCTTCGCGCTCTTGACCTGGCCGAGAACCTTGCCCTCAACCTTCGCGCCTTTGACCACGGGCGTGCCGATGGCCACGTTGTCGTCATTGCCCAGCATCAGAACGTCGAAGTTCACGGCGTCGCCTTCCTGAGCGTCGAGCTTCTCGACATAGATCACATCGCCCTGCTGAACACGGTACTGCTTACCACCCGTCTTAATGACTGCATACATCTTGCGTTGCACCTCCTTACAAAGTCTCGCCGACAGCAGGCACGCCTTGCGGCGCTTTCATGAGAGCATAACTCTGCCCGCTCCGTGCGGATCACCTGAATAGTATACCTCATGATTATCTCATTGTCAATCTCTCCGCAGACAATTAACAGTCGCGCCGCGCATTGCCGCGACAGGCACGCGCGGCTCTCCGCCTGCTGGCGCATGATCCTTCCTCCAGGGAAAAACCCGGCTTTTCTGTTTTGTCCCGATAAATATGGACAGACGGCCCAAAATATGCTATAACTGATATGCGGATCAGGCTGTCGGACGGTTTGCGGCGGCCTTTTTCGGATATCTGCCGACAAAGGAGAGACTCATGCTTCTCTGGATTGCGGCGACGCTGCTGGCTTTTTACCTGAAGGGGCTGTGCGGCTTCGCGAATACGCTGGTTTTCAATTCCATCATGAATTTCGGCGACAGCGCCGTCAACATCTCGCCGGTCGAGCTGCTGCTGGGGTTTCCAACCAACATCATCATGGCCTGGCGGGGCCGCCGGAAGCTCAGGGCAAAGCTGTTCGTTCCGCCTTCGGTCATGACGCTGCTGGGCAGCGCCGCCGGCGCGTTCCTGCTCAGGAATATCGACGCCTCTTTCGCCAAGATCTTTTTCGGCGCCCTGGTCGTCTCACTCGGCGTGGAGATGCTGCTTCGCGAACGCGGCGTAAAAAAGTCGAAGGGCTCCCCGGTCGCGTTCGCGATTGTCGGCGTGCTCTCCGGCGTGCTGAGCGGCCTCTTCGGCGTCGGCGCGCTGCTCGCCGCCTACATGTCCCGCACCACCGACAGCAGCGACGAATTCAAGGCCAATATGTGCGCCGTGTTCTTCGTGGGAGACGCGTTCCGGCTCATCCTGTACGCGGCGCTGGGCATCATCACGCCCGCCGTGCTCAGGCAGACGCTGATCCTTTCGCCGTTCATGCTGGTCGGTCTGTTCCTGGGCATAAAGAGCTGCGGGCTGATCGACGAGCGGCGCGTGCGCAGGCTGGTCGTCATCCTGCTGATCATCTCCGGCGCGGCGCTGATCGTGGGAAACCTGTGAGTCACTGATCGTGGGAAACCTGTGAGTCACCCCTTTGAAAAATTAACAGTATCTGTGGTATAATCATATAAATGAGCGCCGCCGTTCAGGGCGGCGTATATTGTGCGGAGGAAACATGGCAAGCAATAAGTATCAGGCCAGCGACATACAGGTGCTGGAGGGACTGGACGCCGTTCGCATGCGTCCGGGCATGTATATCGGTTCGACCGGCAGCCGCGGCCTGCATCATCTCATCTGGGAAATCGTGGATAACGCCATCGACGAGGCCGCCAACGGCTACGCCGACGAAGTAACCGTCACGCTGGGCAAAGACGGAAGCTGCACCGTCACCGACAACGGCCGCGGCGTGCCCGTGGATATTCACCCGCAGTTCGGCGTGTCGGCCGTGGAAGTCGTGTATACCCAGCTGCACGCGGGCGGCAAGTTCAACAACAAGAACTACGCGTATTCCGGCGGTCTGCACGGCGTGGGCGCGTCCGTCGTCAACGCGCTGTCCGAATGGATGACGGTCGACGTCTTTCAGGATTTTTCCCACTACCAGCAGCGCTTCGAGAGCGTCGAGGACAAAAAAACCGGCAAGATCATCTCCGGCCGGCCCGTCGCGCCGCTCCAGAAAATCGGCAACACGCGCAAACACGGCACCACCGTGTGCTTCATGCCCGACGCGCGCGTGTTTGAAACGACGACCTTTTCCGGCGACACGGTGCGCCGGCGCATCCGCGAACTGGCCTACCTCAACCGGGGCGTCCATTTCGTGTTTACCGACGAGCGCGTGAAGGAGAGCGCCGAGCGCCGCGTCGAGTACTGCTACGACGGCGGCCTCAGCGATTTCGTGGCCTACCTGAACGAGGACAAGACGCCGCTTTCGGAGATGATCGCCTTCGAGGGCGAGCGCGACGGCACGCGCGTGCGCGTCGCCATCCAGTATACCGATTCCTACAACGAGAACCTGTTCTCGTTCGTCAACAACATTCCCACGCCCGAGGGCG
>JAFZRB010000144.1 GCA_017620115.1 Clostridia bacterium
CCCGACAACAACGTGATCTATTTCAGGAGCTTCCCGAAGAACGGCTGACCGCGAGGCGAAGGAAATGGCTTTTGATTTCAAAAAGGAATACAGGGAGTTCTACCTGCCGAAGGAGAAGCCGGAAATCGTGACCGTTCCCCCGGCGAATTATATCGCCGTCAGGGGAAAGGGAAACCCGAACGACGAGGGCGGCGCGTATCAGCGGGCCATCGGCGTTTTGTATGCCGTCGCCTATACGCTGAAAATGAGCTATAAGACCGACCATCGCATCGAGGGCTTTTACGATTATGTGGTGCCGCCGCTGGAGGGCTTCTGGCGGCAGGACGGCGTCGACGGGATCGACTATTCCGACAAATCGTCTTTCCGCTGGATCTCGGTCATTCGCCTTCCGGACTTTATTGCGGAAAAAGACTTTGCCTGGGCCGTGGAGACGGCGGCGAAGAAGAAAAAGCTCGATTGCTCAGGCGCGGAGTTCCTGACCGTGGAGGAAGGGCTCTGCGTGCAGATCATGCACGTCGGCGCGTTTGACGCAGAGCCCGCGACCGTGGCGCTCATGGATCGCTATCTGGAGGAAAACGGCTGCGAAAACGATTTTTCAGAAAGCCGTCTTCACCATGAGATATACCTTTCCGACGCCCGCAAGGTCGCGCCGGAGAAGTGGAAAACCGTGATACGCCATCCCATCAGGCGCAAATAAGAGAATGCGCGGAGCCGGATTCTCCGGCGGCGGAGGGGATTAAACCTGTTTGCGGTAGCGGTACACCGGCTGTCCGAAGGAGCCGGTGTATTTCATTTCCTCCCAGCCGCGCGAGAGCAGGAAGTCCCTGGGGCCGGGGTTCTGCGGCTGGTCGCCGGGGCAGTCCAGAAGCCAGCCGCCGGGCCTGGCCACGCGGGCCAGCTCCGCGATCTCCGCGTCGGGATCGTCTCCTACCACGTGCCCGCTCATGACGATGTCGAAGGTATCGTCCGGGTAAGGAAGGCATTGGCACAGACCATCCGTCACGCGCATGTTTTTGACGCCGAGGCGGGCGGCTTCGTCGCGCAGGAACTCGCGCAGCGTGCCCACCGGCTCCACGGCGTACACCCACGCGGCCCGCTCCGCCGCCGCGAAGGCCAGCCGCCCGGAGCCCGCCCCCACGTCGAGCACGGTCTTCCCCTCGAAATCGGCCATCTCAAACAGGCGAGCCTTGTCCCAGCCGTAAATGAAGGGGCAGCGCGCCGCCATGACCTCGGGCGTGGTGTAGATCACGAAATCCTCAAACGCGCCCAGCGCGTCGATCTCGGCCTGCCGCGCCTCCTCATCGCCCGCGTCGGGCGCTTCGGCGATGAGCGCGTCCACCGCGTCCGCCCGCTCCGGGCACCGGCGCGCGAAGTACCACGCCGCCGCCGGGTTGCGCTTCAGGGCGATCCCCAGCGCGCGCCGCAGGGCGGGATCTGTCGCGCCCAGCACCCAGTTGAGCTGGAAGCGTTCGAACATCAGCGTGCAATTAAACGAATAGTCCTCCGGGTTGATCCAGTTCAGTATGCCCATAACACCCTCCGATTGATCTGTTGTTTTGTCCATTATAACAAACGAATGGCAGGCGCGTCAACCGTACGGCGACGTTTCAGCGCCTCTGCCAGCGCACGCGCGTTTCGCCCTCCGCGGTCATCGTTACGGTGATCGCGCCGCAGATGTCGGTGCGGTACACGGCGACGCCGGCGAGGCGGTCGAGCACCTCCTGCGCGGGATGCCCGAAGCTGTTGGGCCCGACCGAAATGACCGCGATGTCCGGCGTAACCTGCGCGAGCATCAGCAGGCCGGTCGAGGCGCGCGAACCGTGATGCGGCACCTTGAGCACCGTGCAGTCGGGCAGCGCCGTCAGCTCCCGCGCGGCGGGCAGGTCGCCGGTGAACAGCGCCGCGGAGCGGCCGCATTCCACGCTGCACACCAGGCTGTTCTCATTGATCCCGGCGGCGGCGTCGCCGTCCGGATACCACACGCGCAGCACGGCTGTCTCCGACAGCGCCAGCTCGTCGCCCGCCGTCAGGAACGCCGCGGGCCAGCCGGCGTCCATGGCCTTTTGCCAGGCGGCCTCCACGGCCTCGTCCAGCCCGTCCCGCGCCCACGCGCACGACACATACACCGGGCAGGGCGGGAAGCAGTCGGCCAGTGCGCTCAGCCCGCCCGCGTGGTCGCTGTGTCCGTGGGAGAGAAATACGCCGTCCGGCCGCAGGCCGTTGTCGAGCAGGTAGCGCGCGGCGGCGCTTCCCTCGCCCGTGTCGATCAGATAAACGCGCCGCTCCGTGCGCACGACGGCCGCGTCGCCTTCGCCCACGTCCAGAAAGGTGATCTGCACCCCGTCGACATACGCGGTAAAGGCGGGCAGGCACAGCGACAGCGCGACGAGCGCCGCCATCGCGCCGCGCGCCAGCATGCGCGCGTGGTTCCAGCCCTCCAGACGCGCGTAAGGCGAGGCGATGAACGCGGCCGCCGCGTACAGCGCGATCAGCCAGGCAGGCCAGTCCGCCACGCGGGCGACGGCTCCGGGCATCCGCGCGCCCCACGCGGCGATCCGCGCGAACAGCCGGAGCAGCGCCTGCGCGGGCACAGCCAGCGCGATCCCCAGCGGCATCCAGACCGCCGAAGCGGCGAGGACCGCCAGCAGCAGGGGAAACAGCGCGACCATCAGCGGGCCCAGCGCCACGTTGAACGGCAGGAACCACAGCGGAAGCTGGTTGAAGAAGCAGGCCGTGGCGGGAATCGCGCCCAGCTGCGCCGCGAGGCTGGCCCGCGCGACCTGGCGCACGCGCCGCAGCAGGCGCGCGGTCGGATCCGTCCAATCCTCTTCCGGCTCGGGCACGCGCCGCGCGAACAGCGTCAGCCCCGCGACGGCTGAAAACGACAGCACGAAGCCGGCGTCCTCGATATACAGGGGATTCGCGACGAGCAGCGGCAGCATGGACAGGGCCAGCGCGCTCGCGCCGTCGCGCGGCCGGCCGCTGAACCGGGCGAGGCGGGCGGCGGCGATCATGAGGCACGCCCGCAGCACGGAGGCTGTCGCGCCCACCAGCAGCGCGTAGGCGGCCATGAGGGGCAGCGCGGCGAAGAAGGCCGCCTTCCGGCTCAGGCTCAGCCGCATGAACAGCCATTCGAGCAGCACGAACAGCGCGCCCACGTGCAATCCGGAGATCGCCAGCAGGTGCGCCACGCCCGAGGCGCGGAAACTCGTCCACGTCTCCTCGCTCAGGCCGGAGCGGTCGCCCATGACCAGCGCGGCGACGACGCCGGCGCAGTCCTCGTCGAACACCGCGTCGATGAGGCCGGCCAGCCGGGCGCGCGTTCCATGCAGCCATCCGGCCGGCGAAAAGCCCTCCGGCGGTTCGACGGCGATCACTTTCTTCGCCCCGGCCGAGGCGCAGAGCGCCGCGCCCTGCCGCCACAGCCACGCGCCGGGATCGAATCCGCCCGGATTGCCCGCGTCTGAGGGCCGCCATGTCTTTGCGGTCGCGGTGATCCGCGCGCCCGGCGGCGGAACCTCCTCCATGTCGTAGAGATACAGCATCACCTTGCAGGGCAGCGCTTCGCCGTCCAGCGCGGCCTCCGCCAGCAGCACGCGCAGGCGGCCGTCCTCGACCGCCGCCTCCGAATCCACGCGCCCGGTAAGCAGCGCCGAATCCGTTTCCGGCGCGACGGGGCGGATCATGCGCAGGCTGATCCACGCCGCGCCCAGTGGGATCAGCAGCATGAACACGAGCGCCTTTTTGCGGAAAACGAGCAGCAGCGCCGCCATGCCCAGCGCGGCAAAGCCCCATATGAGGATGCCCGGCGCGGCGTGCCCGGCGATCAGCCCCAAAAGAAAACAGGCGGTTCCCAGCGCCAGCGGACGCACGGCCATCCAGCGTTTCACCGGATCGCCGAGCCGCAAGCGCATGGGAACACCGCCTTTTCCCTCTGTATTTCCGTTGGCTTTATTGTATCGCGGATCGCGCCGCCTGACAAGGGGGAAATTCGGGGACGCGAGGCCGCTTTTCATAGAATGGAGACTGGCAGCGAAAGAGTTCCCGAGCGACAACGCGTGATCCCCGGAAAGCCCCTACAGGTTCGTCGCCGCCAGCGCCGCCGCGCCGCGGATGCCGGCGTCGTTGCGGTGCACGGCCAGGCACACCAGGTTGGCGATGGCCCGGCCTTTTGACGGCGAGACCTTCTCCAGCTCTTCGCTCAGCGTGCGCAGCAGGATATCGCCCGAGGCGCTGATGCCGCCGCCCAGCACGATGGCTTCCGGGCAGAACAGCATGTAGATGCTGGCGATGCCGACGGCCACCTCGTGCAGGTACGCGCGGAAAACGGCCAGCATATCCGGGTCGCCGTCGCGCGCGGCGTCGATGATCTCCTTGGCGTTGTCACGTCTCGCCATGCGGCACAGCGCCCCGGCGGAGGCGTATGCCTCGTAGCAGCCCTTCAGGCCGCAGGTGCAGGGCAGGCCGTCGGCGTGGATGATGAAATGGCCCAGCTCGCCGGCGGTGTTCGTGTGGCCGCGCCAGGGCCTGCCGTTGAACAGGAACGCCCCGCCCACGCCGGTGCCGAAGGTGAGGTAGACCGCGCTCTGCAGGCCCTTGCACGCGCCGTCCCACCATTCGGCGGCCAGCTGCGTCTGGGCGTCGTTATCCACCCAGATCGGTATCTTCAGCCGCCGGTTGAGCATGGCGCACAGCGGCACGTTGCGCCAGCCCAGGTTTGCGGCCGACACGAGGTTCTGCGGCAGCAGCACGGTGCCGGGCGTGCCCACGCCCATCATGTCGATCTTGTGGGGACAGTTTTCGACCATCCCGGCGATCAGCTCCACCATGCCGTCCGGGTTGTCCAGCACGGACGGCGCGCTCATCCTGTAGACCAGATTGCGCCCCTCCTCCAGCACGCCGAATTTGACGGAGGTGCCGCCGATGTCAACGCCCGCGATATAGTTTGCCATGCCGATCAGCCTCACTTTCTCATATAGACCGTTTCGTCAATGACGGAAAAGACCGGGTTCAGCGCTTCGTCCAGCGCGGCGAAGTGCGCGCGCGCGCCGGGCCGCATGACGCCGATGTCGCCGCGGCGCAGGCGCTCCGCGGGGGTGCGGCTGGCCATGCGCAGCGCGTCTCCGGCGGGAATGCCGATGGAGAAAAGGTTCTTCACGCCGCCGTCCAGGTAGCACGCGCCGCCGGAGAGCGTCTCGCCGCCGTTCACGCGATGCGTGCCGTTCACGACGAGATAGGTGTGCCCGCCGAAGGTGTGCTCGCCGTCCGGCAGTCCGGTCACGGCGACGCTGTCGGAGATCATCGCCATGCGGCCGGGGCCTTTGAGCCGGTAAATCATCTTCACGGTGTTCGGATGCAGGTGCTTGAAGTCGCAGATGACCTCGCAGTACACGCCGTCGTTGATGAGCGCGGCGTTCACGACGCCCGGATCACGGTGGTGAATGGGCCGCGCGGCGTTGAAGGTGTGGCACAGCGAGTTGACGCCCCAGCCGAACGCGGCCTCGGCCTGCTCGCAGGTGGCGTCCGTATGGCCGGCCTGAACGCAGATGCCCTTTTTGAGCAGGTGCGCCGTCAGTTCGCGCGCGCCGTCGCGTTCAGGGGCGATGGTCACCAGCCGCACGATGTCGTCGCACGCGCCGAAAAGCGCGTCGTAGGCTTCGGGCGAGGGCGTCAGCATGGCCTCGGGATTCATCGCGCCGCAGCGGCGCGGGTTGAGGAACGGGCCTTCGAGGTGAACGCCCTGTATATACGCGCCGGGCAGCTCGCCGCGCGCCTGCCGGTTCATGGCCTCGCGCGCGAAATCGAGCGCGGCGCGGTAGCCGTCCGCGCCGGAATAGGTGGACAGGCCCAGCAGCAGGTCGGTCACGCCGCGTTCGGCCAGCCGCATCAGGTATTTTTCAAAGGACGGCCATTCGGGCCGCAGCGTGTAGAAGCCCTCGCCGCCGTGGCAGTGGATATCGAAGAAGCCGGGCGCGAGGATGTCTGCGCTGAGATCGCCCTCAGCGCCGGGTTCGATGGATTCGATGAGTCCGTTCCGGACGGCGACGAGCTGGTTCTCCCGCCAGCCGGCGGGCGTGAGCAGTTTGCGGGCGTAAATGATCAAAATACCTGCCTCCCTTGCTGACCGCTGGCGTTTTGCGCTGCGGTGTGTTATAATACCCAAAGAATACATTGCGAAAGGACGCGAACGCTATGAGTAATCCCCTTGGCATTTCCGTGGGACAGGCCAATTACCAGCTGCTGCCGCAGTACGCGGCGGCGGGCTTTGAAGCCGTCGAGATCTCCCTGCCCGGCAAGCCCATCGACGAGCTGCGCGTGTTCGCCTGCGAGGCCTACGCGCTGCTGAGGAAGGCGGGCATGACGCTGTGGAGCGTGCACCTGCCCTTCGGCCGCCGGCTGGATATTTCGGCCCTGGATGAGGCGGAGCGCGCGCGGGTGATCGGCGAACTGAAGCTGTCCGTCGACCTGGCGCGCGGGCTGGGCGCGCAAACGCTCGTGGTGCACGGCAGCAGCGAGCCGAACGAGGAGGAATCCCGTCCGGCGCGCATGGAGGCCTGCGCGAAGAGCCTGCGCGAGCTGCAGGCCTGCGCGGACGGCATGAACCTGGCGATCGAAAACCTGCCGCGCACCTGCATCGGCCGCGCGGGGTGGGAGGTCGCGCAGCTGAGCCGGGAATGCGCCGGCGTCTGCTTCGACGTGAACCACCTGCTGATCGAGGATCACAACGCCTTCCTCGACGCGGCGGAGAAGCGGGTCGTCACCACGCACCTCTCCGACTACGACGGCGTGGACGAGCGCCACTGGCTGCCCGGCATGGGCATCGTGCCGTGGAAACTGGTTCACGACCGGCTGATCGCCGCGGGTTACGAGGGCCCCTTCCTGTTCGAGCTCGGCCTGGACGCCGAAAAGCGCCCCTACGCGCCGGAGCGGATCGTAACCGCGTGGCGCGGGCTCGTCGAGCGATGAGCTGTGAGTAATTAGCAATTAAAGGGAGCGAATCTTGCAGCAGAAGGCGGAAGGGGAAGGCAAGCGAAAAAGGGATATGCCTTTGCTGTTCTCCCAATTTCTAAGTGCTAATTACAAATTGCTAATTACAAATTGCTAATTCATCTCTCGTTCCTCATTACTTTCCCCTCGTCCCCCGCCTCGCGGGCGAGAAGCGCCACGCGGGTGACCTCGAGGGCGTCCAGCGCCAGCCTGTCGGCCTCCGGCGTTCCGAGGGCGTCCAGCAAGACGAGCAGGCAGTTCTTTTCCGGCAGCAGCGGCAGCTCGCGGCGCGGCTCCTCGTTTTC
>JAFZRB010000145.1 GCA_017620115.1 Clostridia bacterium
ACTGTCGCGCCGATGAGGCCGGTGAGCTCGTCCGCGGCGTAGAGCGCCTTTTCCATCTCGTGGACGGGTTCGATGTCCACCGTCAGAGCGTAACCATGGCTGCAGACCGCGTGGACGAGCTCGTCGCCCGCGCCGATCTCCTTAAGCAGTTCCGGCGCTTTCACGCAGTGCGCCTCGGGAAACATTTCAAAATCGACATCGTGCAAAAGCCCGCACAGGCCCCAGAAATCCTCGTCCTCCTCATAGCCCAGACGGCGCGCGTACCAGCGCATCACGCCCTCCACGGTCAGCGCGTGCCGCAGGTGGAAAGCGTCCTTGTTGTACTTCCTGAGCAGGGCGACGACCTGCCCGCGTGTGACGGCTGCATTCATGATGATCCGCTCCCATAACTGTCATTGTGCGTCCATTATACGCCGTTTTCCCGCCATGTCAACAGGCGGTGCGAAGCAGAAAAGACTCTGCGCGAAAAAAACCGGCGTTTGTCATTGAACTTTGCTCCAATTTATTCTATAATACAGGATGAATCCCGATCCGACAAGCGACAGGAGGCGGCAAAATGTATTTTGATCCGAAATACCTGAATCTCAGCGCCATGCACGACTGGGAGCTGTATTCCAAAAGCCTGACGACCGAGCTGCGCGAGTGCCTGGATGAAGGACGGGACGTGGCGCAGTACGGGCCGCTGTGCGAGGCCATCAGCGCGCTGCCCATGGGCGAGGCGCGCGAGGAGCTGGCAAACGTCTTCTTCAGAATCATGATGGACGCGCCCCTTCGGGCGGACTTTCCCTATGTGGAGCCGGACGACATTGAGACCATACGCGCCGAACGCCCGGAAGACCGGCAGGCGTTTTCTGCGCCGGCGCGCGACGACCGCCTGAAGGACAAGATCCTCGGGGCGTGGCTGGGGCGCGTCTGCGGGTGCCTGCTGGGCAAGCCGGTCGAGGGCATGCGCACGCCGGACATGCACGAGCTGCTCAGAAACAGCTTAAACTTCCCCCTCGCGCGCTACATGACGCTGGAAGACCTCGAAAAGACGCCGCGCCTTAAGGAGCGCTGGACGAAGCGCACATGGGCCGACTGCCTGAACGGCTGCGCGCCCGTGGACGACGACACCAACTACACCGTCATGGCCGCCAAGGGCATCGTGGGCAAATACGGCCGGGATTTCACCTCCGGCGACGTGGCGCTGGCCTGGATGGACTGCCAGCCCAAAAACGCCTACTGCACCGCCGAACGCCGCGCCTTCCGCAATTTCGTCATCGGCATTCGCCCGCCGCAATCCGCGATCTATAAGAATCCCGACCGCGAGTACATCGGCGCGCAGATTCGGGCCGACTATTTCGGCTACATCAATCCCGGCGACCCGGAGACCGCTGCGGACATGGCCTGGCGCGACGCGCGCATTTCCCACGTGAAGAACGGCGTTTACGGCGAGATGTTCGCGGCGGCGATGATCGCCGCGGCGGCCGTGACCGACGATATCGACGCGATCATCCGGGCGGGCCTGAACGAGATTCCTGCCAGAAGCCGGCTGAGCGAAGCCGTGCGCACGGTGCTGAACGACTTCCGGGCCGGCCTGAGCGAGGATGAATGCTTCGCGGCCATCGCCCGGCGCTGGGATGAGTTCAAAGCTTACGACTGGGTTCACACCATCTCCAACGCGGAGATCGTGACCGCCTCGCTGCTGTACGGCGGCGGAGACTATGGCAGATCCATCTGCCGCGCGGTGCAGACCGGCTTCGACACCGACTGCAACGGCGCGACGGTGGGCTCGATCCTCGGCATGATGCTGGGCAGCGCGGGCGTAGGCGCGCAGTGGACCGATCCCATATGCGGCGCGCTGGACACCTCCATTTTCGGCGTCAACCGCGTGACCATCGCCGATATGGTCGAACTGACCATGAGCCATCTGCCCGGCTGAGGCCTCTTTATGAAGGGAGCGGTCATATCCATGAAACCATTGTCGGTTCTGCTGGTGGGCGCGGGCGGCTACGCCGCGAACTATGTGCGGGAAATGCTCGATCACGGCGAGGAACGCGCGCTGAGGCTGGCGGGCGTCGTCGATCCATACGCCGCCACCCTGCCCTCCTATGCGGAATTGAAGCAGCGCGGCGCGCGCTTCTTCGGAACGGTGAATCAGTTCTATGACCTGAACAGCGCCGACCTGGCCGTCATCGCCACGCCGATCCAGTATCACGCGCCGCAGGCCGTCGCCTGTCTGGCGCACGGCAGCCACGTACTGTGCGAAAAGCCCGCGGCGGCCACCCCGGAAGACGTGGAGCGCATGATCGCCGCGCGCGACGCCTCGGGCAGGGCGCTCGCCATCGGCTTTCAATGGTGCTACGACGAGGCCATGCTGCGCCTCAAGGCCGACGTGGATGCGGGCGCGCTGGGCCGGCCGGTGGCGCTCAGGAGCATCGTGCTGTGGCCGCGCGCCATCAGCTACTATAAGCGCGGCATGGGCTGGGCCGGCCGGAAATACGACGCCGCCGGCGCGCCCATCTTCGACAGCGTGGCCTCCAACGCCACCGCGCACTATCTCGAAAACATGCTGTGGCTCGTCGGCGCCGGCTATAACGGCGCGGACATAACCGGGATGACCGTGCGCACAATGCGGGCCAACGACATCGAAACCTTCGACACCATCGTGATGGACGCGGTTCTGGAAAACGGCGCGAAGGCGCTGTTCGTCGCCTCTCACGCGGTCGGCGAGGACGGAAGGCAGGAGCCCGCCTTCGTGTACGAATTTGAAAACGCCACGGTGCGCTTCGGGGGCATCGGCGAAAACGGCTCGAACATCCTCGCCCGCTTCCGAGACGGCTCGGTGAAGGACTACGGCCTCACCAACCTGGGCGGCGTCGCCTCAAAGCTGGATCGGGTGTGCGCCATCGCGCGCGGAGAACCGCTGCCCCTGCCCTGCCCCGCCGAAGCGGCCCTGCGCCACGCGCGCGCCATGGCCATGATCCGCGAAAAGCAGCCGGAGGCCGACGTTTTCCCCGAAAGCGCTGTGCGCGTGGACGACGGGCTCGTGTGGGTGCCCGGTCTGAGGGACAGGCTCGTAAAGTGCTATGAAAACTGGGAAACGCTGTGAGGGAAAAACGCTATGCAGAACGGCATGAAGCTCGCGCTTCCAACGATCGACTATAAAGAGCGCGCGCTCGACTACATCCGCGAGTTCAGAGAATACGACAGCGAGGTGCACGGCAGCGGCAGCCTGGACTATTATGCCGTCGCTTCCACCTACGAGGCCTGGCTCGACAAGCTCCGCTCGGACATCGACGTCGCCAACATACCCGCCGTCCGCGCGCCCGCTCTGACGTATTTCTATGTGCGCGAGAATGACGGGCGCATCGTGGGCATGGTGAATATCCGCCTGTCGGACGGCGCGCGCCTACCGCGGGAGGCCGGACACGTGGGCTATTCCGTTCGCCCGACTGAGCGCCGCAGGCGCTACGCCACCGACATGCTGCGCGAAGCCGTGCGCGTATGCCGCGCGATGGGCATCGGCGACGTATACGTGACCTGCAAGGAGGGCAACGCCGCCTCGGCCGGAACCATTCTGAACTGCGGCGGCGAGCTGGAATCGACGTTCTACAGCGAGCAGTATGAGGAAACGATACAGAGATACGTCATCAGGCCATCGGCTTAAACCGCTCAATAAACCGCGCCGCCGGAACGAAAAACTGTTCCGGCGGCGCTTCTGTAAGGAAGAGGGTCCATGAAGAAGGCTTTTTCGGGCTTATTCGGGCTTATCCGCGCTTTCTTCGCGCGCCTCGTCTGCGGCGGTATCGGCGGCGCAGGCTCCGTCCGCGGCTTCGCAGGTCTCGTTCTTCGCGTAGTCGCAGGCTTCTTCCCCGCCGCACGCGCAGGACTCGTCCTCCTTCAGGGGGTGCGCCAGGCGATCGGCAAGGATGGCGCGCTGTTCGTCGGTCAGGTCGTCCACGCGGTCGAGCAGCTCCTCGAAGCTGGCCTTTTTAAGATCGGCGCTCAGCTTCTCCGTGAAGGCTTTCACCTGC
>JAFZRB010000146.1 GCA_017620115.1 Clostridia bacterium
CGCCATAAGCGCCCAGCGCGCGGCGCATCCCCACGCGGTCAATGGGCAGATCTTCGTTCGCGTGCTCGAACACGCCGTCCAGGAACTTCCGGGTGAGCTTGCTGCACTTGATGCGCGCAGCGCACTCGTTCGCCGCCTCGCGCGGCAGGTCCAGAAGGAGCGCCGCCAGCCGCAGCTCGGGCGCGGGCGCGATCAGCGAGAGCCGGCGCGCGGCCAGCAGGTATTGATCGCCGCTCAGCGCGGCCGTCTCCGGCAGCATCACCCCGAACACGTCGCGGTACTCCACCAGCAGCGCCTCGGCGCGCGGGCCACACAGGAGCTTTTTCAGTTCCATCAGCACGCGCTCGGCGGGCAGCTCCGAGAGCAGCAGGCGGTTATCGCGGATGGCGCGCGCGGTGGGCGGATCGATGTCGAAATCCAGCGTGGCGGAGAAGCGCAGCGCGCGCAGGATGCGCAGGGGATCCTCCCGGAACCGCCCGTTCGGCTCGCCCACGCAGCGGATCAGGCGGTTGTCGAGGTCTTCCTGACCGCCCACATAGTCGATCAGCCCGGCCTCCTCGCTCCAGCACAGCGCGTTGATGGTGATATCGCGCCGCTGCACGTCCTCATACAGGCTGCCGGTGAAGATCACGTCGTCCGCGTCGTCGTCCTCGCCGGCGCCGTTCAGGCAGAACGTGGTGATCTCGATGGGCATGGCGTATTTGATGAGCCGCACCGTGCCGTGCTTCAGGCCGTTCAGAACCAGCTTGTCGCGTTTGAACAGCGCGATGACCTCCTCCGGCAGCGCGCTGGTGGTGATATCGTAGTCGTCCGGCTGCTTGCCCAGCAGCACGTCGCGCACGCTGCCGCCCACGATGTAGGCCTGGTGGCCGGCGTTTCTCAGAACGCGCATGGCGTACTGAGCGGCGCGGGGCAGGTTCATTTTCATTTTCTCACTCCTCCGGCGGCCGGAGCGCTCAGCCGGCATATTTTTCCCGGCGGCACTCGCGCAGCGCCGTTTTTTGTGGTATAATCAGAACAGCGTATGGTTATTATCGATTATATCATAAACTGCGTCCCGAGAAAAGGGGCTTTTCGGAGGTTTCCATGTTCTGTCACCTGCATCTGCACACGGAATACAGCCTGCTGGACGGCGCGAGCCGCATCTCTCCCCTGCTGGATAAAATCAAGGCCATGGGGATGGAGCACTGCGCCATCACCGATCACGGCGCGATGTACGGCGTCGTGGAGTTCTACCAGCAGGCGAAGAGCCGCGGCATTCACCCGGTGATCGGCTGCGAGGTGTATGTCTGCCCGAATATGCGCGAAAAAACCTCCGGTTCGCGCGATTACAGCCACCTCATCCTGCTGTGCGAAAACCAGACGGGCTACCAGAACCTCATCTACCTGGTGAGCCAAGGCTTCGTGGAGGGCTTCTACTACCGCCCGCGCGTCGACTACGAGCTGCTCGCAAAGCACAGCGAAGGGCTCATCGCGCTGTCCGCGTGTCTCTCGGGCGACATCCCGAAGCTGCTGCTGGACGGCCGGGAGAACGACGCGCGGGAAATGGCCCGGAAATACATCGGCATCTTCGGCCACGATAATTTCTTCATCGAGATCCAGGATCACGGTCTGGAAGAACAGAAGCGCATCCTGCCCGGCCTCATCAGCCTGGCGCGCGACATGGATCTGCCCCTCGTGGCCACCAACGACTGCCACTACATCGACCGCGAGGACGCCGAGACGCAGGAGATCCTCATGTGCATCCAAACCGGCAAGACGCTCACCGACCAGAACCGCATGCGCATGGAGACCGACGAAATGTTTGTCAAATCCGAGGAGGAGATGCGCGCCGTCTTCCCGGAGCTTAACGAGGCGGTCGAAAACACCGTGAAAATCGCCGCGCGGTGCCAGGTGGATTTCGACTTCAGCTCCATCCACCTGCCGCGCTTCCCGCTGCCCGAGGGGCGGGAGGCCGCCGATTACCTGCGCGAGCTGTGCGTGGAAGGATTGAGCCGCAAGTACGCGCCGGACCGCGGCGACGCCCGCGAGCGCATGGAATACGAGCTGAGCGTCATTCAGAAAATGGGCTATGTGGACTACTTCCTCATCGTGTGGGACTATGTTCATTTCGCCAAATCGCACGGCATACTCGTCGGGCCGGGACGCGGCAGCGGCGCAGGCTCCATCGTGTGCTACTGCCTGGATATCACCGCCATCGACCCGCTGAAATATGACCTGCTGTTCGAGCGCTTTCTGAACCCCGAACGCATCTCCATGCCCGATATCGACATCGACTTCGACTACGAACGTCGCGACGAAGTGATCGATTACGTGGCCGGGCGCTATGGCCCGGATCACGTGGCCCAGATCATCACCTTCGGCACTATGGCCGCCAAGGCCGTGGTGCGCGACGTGGGCCGCGTGATGGGCATGAGCTACGCCGACGTGGACGCCGTGGCGAAGGCCATTCCCTTCGCGCTGGACATGACCCTCGAAAAGGCGCTCGCCTCCAGCCCCGATCTGCGCACGTTCTATGAGAGCGACGAGCGCGTTCACCGGCTGATCGACACCGCGAAAAAGCTGGAAGGCATGCCCCGCAACGCCTCCACCCACGCGGCGGGCGTGCTCATCACCAGCCTCCCTGTTTACGAATACGTGCCGCTGCAGACCAACGACGACGTGATTACCACACAGTTCCCCATGGGTACATTGGAGAAGATGGGCCTTCTCAAGATGGACTTCCTGGGCCTGCGCACCCTCACCGTCATCGGCGACAGTCTGGCCATGATCGAACAGGCTGGCGGCGGCCACATGACCCCGGAGGACATCCCCATGGACGACAAGGGCGTGTTCGACATGATCTCCGAGGGCGACACGGACGGCGTGTTCCAGATGGAAGGCGGCGGCATGCGCGCCTTCCTGGCCAACATGAAGCCCAGCTGCTTCGAGGACATCATTGCCGCCATCTCGCTGTACCGCCCCGGCCCGATGGAGTCCATACCGCGCTTCATCGCCGGCAAGCAGAACCCCC
>JAFZRB010000147.1 GCA_017620115.1 Clostridia bacterium
GAGCTTCGGCGCGATCAGGCGGCTGCCCGAGAGCACGGTCACGTCCTTGTCCAGGATGACGTGCTCGATTTCCACGCCGGCTTCGATGGTGTCGCCCTGCATCAGAATGGAGTTTTTGATGTGCGCGCCCTTGCCCACGCGTACGCCGCGGAACAGCACGCTGTTTTCCACCGTGCCCTCGATGACGCAGCCGTCGGCCACCAGCGAGTTGGCGGCTTGCGCGCCTTCCATGTAGCGGGCGGGCACCTCGTCGTGAACCTTGGTGTAGACCGGATGCGTGCCGAACAGCGCGCGGCGGATGTCCGAGTTGAGCAGATCCATGTTCATGCTGTAGTAGCTGTTGATGGTTTCAACCCGGCGGTTGTAGCCCTTGTATTCATAGCCGCAGATGCGCATGGGGCCGTGGTGGACGTTGCGCTGCAGGATCTCGCGGTTGATGTCGTTGATGCCCTCCGCGAAGGCCTGGTCGATCAGGCGCAGCAGCAGGTCGCGGCGCAGCAGCATGATGTCCATGTAGAAATTCTGCGTGCGCGGCTGGGTGGGACCGATCTCCATGTCGGTCAGAACGCCGTCCTCTCCCACGGAGAAATACACATGGCGGGGACTCAGCGTGATGGTCTCGTCGATCTCCTCGGGCTTCTTGCGGGCGTAGACCAGCGTGATGTCCGCGCGGGATTCCTCGTGGAAGTCAAGCAGGTCGTCGAAGGTGGTGTTCAGCACGGTGTGGCTGTTGGTGAGGATCACGTACTCCTGGGTGGAGCGGCGCAGGTAGGTGAGGTTGGAATGCAGCGCGTCCAGAATGCCGCGATAGGAGCCGACGTTGTCGCGCGTGAGGAACGGCGGCAGGATGAACAGGCCGTCGTTGCGGGTGTGCAGATCCCACTCCTTGCCGGAGCCCAGGTGGTCCATCAGGGAGTGGTAATTTTTCTGCATGATGATGCCCACGTTGCGGATGCCGGAATTGACCATGTTCGAGAGCATGAAGTCGATCATGCGGTAACGACCGGCGACGGGAAGCGCGGCCACGGCGCGCGAAGCGGTCAGCTCGCGCAGGCTCGTTTCATTTTTAGAGGTATAGATGAGCCCCATCACGTCTTTCATACGTTCAGACTCCTTTCCAGCCGCAGCATGTCGCTGTCGACCTGGTCGCCGGGCTTGACGACAAAGTTTTCGGGCAGCTCGGTATGCTGGCCCACCAGGGCGATGAGGTTATCGCTGCCCTCCTGCGCTTCGGCGCCGACGACGCAGCCGCCGCTGACGACGCTCTCCTCGCCCACGATGGCCCGGTTGACCACCGCGCCGGAGCGGATGACCACGCCCGGCATGACGACGGAATCGCGGACGACGGCGCCGGGTTCGACGCGCACACCCGCGAACAGGATGCTGCGCTGCACCTCGCCGGCCACGTCGCAGCCCTCGGTGATCATGCTGTCGCTCACGCGGGCGGTATCGGCGATGAAGTGCGGCGGCTGGACGGGATTGCGCGCGTAAATGCGCCACTTGTCGTCGTACAGGTCGAAGGCGGGCGGATTCTTCAGGAGATCCATGTTGGCTTCCCACAGGCTCTCGATGGTGCCCACGTCCTTCCAGTAGCCCTCGAAGCCGTAGGCCATCATCTTGCGGCCGTCGGCGAGCATGCGCGGGATGATGTTCTTGCCGAAGTCGTTCTTGCTGGTGGGGTCGGCCTCGTCGCTGATGAGGTACTCGCGCAGCAGCGACCAGGTGAACACATACACGCCCATGGACGCCTTGGTGCTGGTGGGATGCGGCGGCTTCTCCTCGAAGCGGGTGATCTGGTTGTTTTCGTCGGTGGACATGATGCCGAAGCGGCTGGCTTCCTCGAGGGGCACGTCGAACACCGCGATGGTGGCGTCCGCGTTCGAGCGCGCGTGGAAGCGCACCATCTTGTTGTAGTCCATTTTGTAGATGTGGTCACCCGAAAGGATGAGCACGTATTCCGGATTGAACTGCTCGATGAAGCTGATGTTCTGATAGATGGCGTTGGCGGTGTTCCGGTACCACTCGCCGGATTTGCCCTTCTGGTACGGCGGCAGCACGAACACGCCGCCGCTGTTCAGGTCCAGATCCCACGGCTGGCCCGAGCCAATGTAGCTGTTGAGCTCGAGAGGCTGATACTGTGTGAGCACGCCCACGGTGTCAATGCCGGAGTGCGAGCAGTTTGAAAGGGGAAAGTCGATGATGCGGTATTTGCCGCCGAAGGGAACGGCGGGTTTCGCCATCACTTTCGTGAGAATACCGAGACGGCTGCCCTGGCCGCCGGCCAGCAGCATTGCGATACACTGTTTCTTTCTCAAAAGGACCAAGCCTCCCAAGTAATGATGTGTTGATAGCTTCAACACCTCTATTATACAATCAAAATCAGAAATAATCCACCGTCCCCGAACACTTTTTCAGGGGTTTTGTTGCAGACATGTGAATTTGAAAACCATAATTTGTCCCATAGGGCGAAAAACGTCCCATAGAAAAAAACGAGTGCCCCCGGAGCTGTTGACAAATTCTGAATATTCCGGTAGAATAGAGGTGTGTAAGCCGGGGAAGATGTTGGGAAGAGATGCGGGTGTAGCTCAATGGCAGAGCGTCAGCTTCCCAAGCTGGTCACGTGGGTTCGATTCCCATCACCCGCTCCATACGGCAAGACGCTTCCGAAGGATTTGCACAACAGTAATTAATAGGAGGACTGATTCCAATGGCAAAGGCAAAGTTTGAGCGCACGAAGCCCCATGTAAACGTGGGAACGATCGGACACGTGGACCACGGCAAGACGACCCTGACGGCGGCCATCACGATGGTGCTGGCGAAGCACGGCGGCGCGACGGCCATGCGCTA
>JAFZRB010000148.1 GCA_017620115.1 Clostridia bacterium
CCGGTCAGCGCGCAGCCTCCCTCAGGCACGGTGAGCAGCGCTAGGCGATCCGCCTTCAGCAGCGGATTGTCCGCCTCACGAAACATGCGCCGCCCGTCAGGACAGCGCATACCTCCCGCCGCGCAGATGCGCTTCATCCGCGCCGAGAACGCAATTTTCTCCGGCCAGTTCATTGGAACGCTCATTTTTTCCCTCTCAGCGCCTCGCCCAGTCGGATCACATCCGCCTCGTAGGCGGGCCGCAGCGAGCGGTTGTAGATCACCGAAGCCGGATGATAGAGCGGATACAGCTTCGCGCCTTCCCATTCGAGCCACCGGCCGTGCGCTTCGCCGATCACAGCCTGGCGTCCCGCCAGCGCCCTGAGCGGCACGTTTCCCAGCGTCACGATCACCTCGGGCTTCACCAGCGCCAGCTCATGCCGGAGGAACGGCAGGCACAGCCGGATCTCCTCCTGCGAAGGCGCGCGGTTGACCAGATTGCCCGCCGGGGATGTCCTGACAGGGCGGAATTTCACGGCGTTCGTGATATAAACGTCCTCGCGCCGGATGCCGGACAGCGCGAGGAATTCGTCGAGATTCTTTCCCGCGCGCCCTACGAACGGACGGCCCTGCAGCGTTTCCTGCTCGCCCGGAGCCTCGCCGACCAGCGCCACGCGCGAGGGACAGCGCCCTTCGCCGAAAACCAGAATCTTCTGTTCCTCCACATACAGCTTTTGAAAGAAGTCTGTCATTTCCCTGCGCAGCCTGTCCATGCCGTGCGTCATCCTCCCGCCAGTTCACGCGCCTTGTCGCGCACGAGTTTGAAATCCTCCCACGCCGGACGCTTGAGCGTCTCGTCGCGCAGCAGCGCGGAGGGATGATACGTGGGCATGATCCACACGCCCTTCTTTTCCACCCACTTGCCGCGATCGCGCGTCACGCGGAAGTCGTCTCCCAGCACGTCGCGCCCGGCCGTCGCTCCGAGCAGCACGATGATCCGCGGCCTCACCAGCGCCACCTGCGCGCGCAGGAAGGGACGGCACGCCGCGATTTCCTCGGGCGTGGGCGTGCGGTTGCCCGGCGGGCGGCACTTCACGGCGTTGCAGATATACACGCCGGTGCGCTCCATGCCGATGGCGTGGAGCATCTTCGTCAGCAGCTCGCCCGCGCGCCCTACGAACGGACGACCCAGCCGGTCTTCATCCGCGCCCGGCCCTTCGCCGATGAACATGATATCCGCCGTCGGCGACCCTTCGCCGGGCACGACGCGCTGGCAGCCCGCGCGCAGCGGGCAGGCGCTGCACGCTTCGATCCCGCTCATCAGCTCCGCCCACGATGTGGTCATACGTATTCCTCCGCTCCGCGTGTTCCCTTGCGTGGGATCCGCTTTCAGCCGAAAGCGCTTATGATCGGATTCTTCAGGCTGTCGATCACCTGGGGCAGATCGCCCCGCAGCCAGGTGAACAGGGTGGTGAGCAGCACCACGCAGGCCAGAATCACAAAAAACGCCGCCACGGTTCCCACAAAATCACCCATGCCGGCCAGCACCATGAATGTCGTGCGACGTCGGCTGGCTTCCTTCTTCGTATAACCTCGTTTGGCCATGGTATTCACCTCAAGCCCTGTGTCAATATTTAAACGTAATCCGTCCACGCGAGTCCGTCGTTCGACCGCGTCAGGCTGCCCGCCTTCTCGAGTCCGGCAAAGCCCTGCTGCCTGAGCGCTTCATAGAGTACGACAGCCACCGAGTTGGACAGATTCAGCGACCGCGCCTCCGCCCGCATGGGAATGCGCACGCAGCGGTCGTATTCCCGGCGCAGCAGCGCCTCGTCCAGTCCGCGCGACTCCCGGCCGAACACGAGATAATCGTCAGGCCCGTAGCGCACGTCGCAGTAAGAGCGCGGCGCCTTCGTGCTGGCGTAATAACACGCCGCGCCGGGATTTTTGGCGAAAAACTCATCCAGGCTGTCGTATACGGTGTAGCGCATGAGGTTCCAGTAGTCCAGTCCCGCGCGTTTCAGGTATTTGTCCGCCAGGCTGAAGCCCAGCGGTCTGATGAGATGCAGATGCGAGCCCGTCGCGGCGCAGGTACGGGCGATGTTGCCCGTGTTCTGAGGGATCTCCGGCTCAACCAGCACGATGTTCATAAGCAGCTCCCATCCGATTCATCCCCGCGCGCCAGCGTTTCCAGCACCCGCGCCACGCCGTCGTCGTCGTGCCGCGGGGCGATGAGGCGCGCGCAGCGCCTGACCTCGTCCACGGCGTTCTCCATCGCCACCGGCCAGCCGGCCTCGCGCAGCATGTCCAGATCGTTGGTCTGATCGCCGAAGGCCATGATGTTTTCCCGTGCGATGCCGCGCGTCCGGGCAAGCCAGCGTACCGCGCGGCCTTTGCCCGCGCCTTCGCGCATGATTTCAAGGTTGTCGCTCCCGGACTGCGACAGCGACAGCGGAAGGCCGCGAAGGCACGAGCGCGCCACGTCGATCCGGCTTTGCTCGTCTGAAAATACGATGAGCTTGCGCGCCTTCTTCGGACCTTCCGACAGCAGCCGCGCCACGTCCTCGACGAATTCCACCGTGCCGTCGGCATTGAAGCCCGGCGCGTGGTGGCGAAACCTCATGGGCGTGCGGTTGGCCATGTAGATATGCTCGTCGGAATAGCATTCCACATACAGCCCGGCTTCCACGAGACGGTGGGCCGCCTCGCGCGCCAGCGCCTCCGGCAGGCAGTTCCCGAACACGACGGGCCCTTCCGCGGAGGCGTCGATCCGCGCTCCGTTGCTGGAGATGATCACGCATTCCCGCAGACCGATGCCCAGCGCGAAAGGGCGAACGGCCTCGAAGCTGCGCCCGCTGGCGAAGGCGACGATCACGCCGCGCGCCCGGCAGGCGAGCAGCGCCCGCGCCGTGCGGGGAGAGATCTCGCGGTTCGCATCCAGCAGGGTGCCGTCCAGATCGGTGACGACGAGACGGATATCCATCACTGCCCCACGCTGTACTTCGCGCCCGAAGCAGCGTAGCTGCTGCGGCAGTACAGCTCGCGGCTGATCTCCGTGCCGTCCGCGCTGTGATAGACCTTGTAGGACTCGCAGTAGTAGCCGTAGCGCGCCGGGTCGATCAGCTTCTTCTGTCCGGTTGGCAGATCCTTGGTATAGATGTAGATATCCTCGCCGGGTTCGAACTCCTCAACGACCTGCGCCTCTATGGTGATGTAAACGCCGTTTTCGAGCTTTTCGCCGTAGAGATAGATGGTAATCCAGCGCGTTTCCGTGTTGTATTCTGTCACGATGTACACGGGGTATTCCGTGTCGTTCAGGAACCTGAAATCCTGATTCGGCCAGGACACCGCCGCGTCCTTGCCCTTGTCCACATAGCTTACGGGCCGCGAATGCGGGCTGCGCGAGATCAGCTCGAGATCCGATTTGGCAACGGCGTTGAACAGCGTCGTGGAGACCTGGCAGATGCCGCCGCCGTATTCCTCGGTCACGAGGTCGTCCTTGAACGCGCCGGCCATTTTGAAGCCCGCGCTCGCTGTGCGCTCGCCGATGGTGCCGTTGAAGGAGAACAGGTCGCCCGGTTCGATGCGCATGCCGTTGAGGATGCTGAGCGCCAGAGAGATATTTGAGCGCCTGTTGCGGTCGCCCTCAACGAACGTGCGTGCGGAAGCCATGAGGCCCATCCGGCTGCTGATATCGCTCACGCTGACCGTGGGCTGGACGATTTGCTGGTTCACGGTCACGACCTGGCCGCCACCTGACTGCAGCGCGGCGAGCGTGTCCTGATAGAGCTGATCGGCGTCTACATAGGTGCCGGTCTTCTCTGTGGCGTAGGAAAACTCGAGCGTATCGGTATCGAAGGCGATGATCTGCGCGTCCTGCGCGGGGACGCTCAGCTCGCTGGCGATGTCGTCGGTGACGGCGCGCAGCCGCGCCGTGTCATATCCCTGCGACACCGCGAAGTTCGCGCCGTTCTGCCGCACCTGGCGGATCGCCCGGTACCGCTCCGAAACACTGCCCTCGTGGCCGACCTGCCACGCCGCGCGAACCACGTCTTCATAGTCGGAGGCGTAGTCCAGATCGCCGGCGGTGATCTGCCAGGTTCGCCCGTTGCAGGCGACGCTCACATTCAGGCCGGCGCGGATCGCCTGATCCTGCGCGGCCAGCTCGGAGAGCACATCGTTCTTCGCGCGGCCGGTCACATCCTGTCCGTTGACGGAGATGCCCGGATAGAAACCCGGCATGTCGACCGCCTCGCGCATGAGCACAAACTGATCGTACTGCTTCTTCTCGCTCATCGCCGTCACGCTCAGCCCGGCCAGTATCACGATCATGACGATGGTGACGGGCCAGGCCCACCAGGCGCTCCGGTTGTTTTTCTTCTTTTTTCTGCTTTTCGCGGACGATTTGCCCCTGGCTGAAGCGCTTTTCTTCGCCGCGGCTGACTTTTTGGCCTTCGCCTTCTTATGCTTCGCCTCGTATGCCTCGAAGACGTCGATCTCTGCGGCGCCTTTTTTCTTTTCAGCCATGATACTGCTCCCTTATGCACATTCTAATCCAAATAATAGACGCTCTCCGCCCGCGTTTCGTTTCGGGCTGCAGCCCCGCGCAGCCTGTATTTCTGTTTTTTTACCTCAGCTTCTTGTTTCAGACTCAGTCCCGCGCGATAACCTCGCGCGGCTGGACATAGAGCGTCTTCTGGTGCGTGTAAATCACGAAGCCGGGTTTTGCGCCGGAGGGCTTTTTGACGTAGCGCCGGAGCGTGTAGTCGACCGGCACGCGGCTGCCCGTGCGGCCCTTGCTGTAATAGGCGGCCAGCGACGCCGCCTCGCCGATGGTCTGATCTCCGGGGTTTTCGCCCACGATGATCACGTGAGAACCCGGCATGTCCTTGGCGTGCAGCCAGACCTCGTCCGGCTGAGCGCTGGCGGTCAGCTTGTCGTTCTGCAGGTTGTTTTTGCCCACCAGGATGACCGTACCGTCGCTCGCAGCGAGCTTCAGCGGACGGCTCGGCGGCAGGCTCTTCAGCTCCCGCCGGTTCCGGCTGGGCTTCACGTAGCCCTCCCGCTCCAGCTCCGCGCGAATCTCATAAAGCTCCGCCTCCTCGGTGCACTTGGTGAGGTTCTCCATCTGGCCTTCGAGGTAGGCGAGCTCCTCCTCGGTGCGTTCCTTCTGCTCGGCAGCCAGGCGGCGGGCCGAACGCGCCTTCTGATAGAGCTTGAAGTAGCGCTGCGCGTTCGCCGCGGGCGTGAGCTTCACATCCAGCTCAATGCGCAGGGGAGCGCAGTCCGGGTCGTAATAGTTGGGCAGCTCCACCGATTTCGCGCCTTTTTCCACCATGTATAGGCTGGCCGACAGCAACTCGCCCTTCACGCGGTATTCCTCCATGCGCTCGCTGTCCATGAGCGCGTTCAGCTGCAGCCCCAGTTTTTTTTCGCAGCGCTCGATGTTATTCTTTAAAACGCGGTTGAGCGCGCTCGCCTTCTGGCGGATGCGTTCGACACGATCGCGCGTGCGGAAATACGCCTCCTGCGCCTCGGAAAGCGAAGGCATCGGCCTGCTCTCCAGGCCGGCGCGGGTGAGATAAGCGAAGGGCGTCACGTCGACAGCCTTACCCTCTTCATCGAGCACCAGCATGGGGCGCGCCATGCTCGGGAAAGCCGCCGCGAGCTCGCACACCCGCCGTGCGAGGACGGCCGCGTCGAGCTCTTCCAGCCGCGCCTCGCTGTCTCCGGCGGCGCGCATGCAGATTTCCCGCGCCGTCTGCGGCGAGAGGCCGGTCACGGCGTTTTGCAGCGCTTTGAAGGCCGGCCCGGCGCTCTCCCGGAGCCGCGCGGCCAGCTCGTCCGGCTCGAGGGCGGCAGAATCCAGCTTGCCCTGCTGCGGGGGACGTTCATACATGAGCCCCGGCAACACCTCGCGCACCCGGCTGATCTCGTCGGTCACGCGGCACACGCTGTCGATGATCTTTCCGCCGCTTTGCGTGAGGATGAGATTTGAGTATTTGCCCATGAACTCGCATATCAGCGTGCGCACCGCGTAGTCGCCCATTTCGTCCAGCGCCTCGAAGTCGATCTCGGCGATGCGGTCGCCGCCCACCTGGCGGATCTCCAGAACGCGCGCGCCCAGGACGTGCTTCCTCATAAGCATGCAGAAGGTGGGCGGCTCCAGCGGGTTGCTTTTCTTTTCCCGCGTGAGGTGAATGCGCGCGCTGTTCGCGCTGGCGGATACGAGCAGAAGGTGATTCTCCCCCCTGTTCCGGATGGTCAGGAGAATCTCGTCGCGTTCGGGCTGCGTCACCTTGTCCACGCGGCCGCCCGCGAGCTTATCGTTCAGCTCGCGCGTCATAAAACCCAGCATAACGCCGTCCATCGGCATAATCGTGTTCCTCCATAGCATTGACGGGATGATGGTTTTTATTATATCAGACGGAGGGGATTTTTTCAATCGCGAATTGGGAACGCCATATGCTCTGTTTGATTTCAGCGAAAACAAACCTTGCCTTAACAAACAGGCCATGCTATAATGCAGCTGGGAATACTTGGACAGACTTCGATTCCTCATTCCCAATTCCAATTTCAAAAAGAGATGGGGGTATTACAATGTCCAGCTACGTCACCCGCAAGACGCCCGGCGACACCGCCTGGTTTACGCACGACCGCTTCGGCATGTTCATTCACTGGGGGCTGTACGCCATGCCCGCCCGCCACGAGTGGATCAAAAACCGCGAGTGCATTCCCGAGGAGCACTACGACAAGTACTTCAAATACTTCAATCCCGACCTGTACGACCCGAAGGAGTGGGCGCGTCAGGCCAAGGCCGCGGGCATGAAGTACGTGGTGCTGACCACGAAGCACCACGAGGGCTTCTGCATGTTCGATTCAAAGTATACCGACTACAAGTGCACCAACACCCCCGCGGGCCGCGACCTCGTGCGCGAATACGTGGACGCCTTCCGCGCCGAGGGGCTTCACATCGGCTTCTATTACTCGCTGATCGACTGGCATCATCCGGAATTCCCCATCGACCGGCTCCATCCCCGCCGTAAGGATCCGGACGCCGAGCAGCAGAATCAGGGCCGCGACATCCGGAAATACGCCGAATACATGCGCAACCAGGTGACGGAGCTGCTCACAAACTACGGAAAAATCGACATCCTGTGGTTCGATTTCTCCTACAGCCGGCCCGATCCCAACGACCTGCCCTGGATGAAGGGCAAGGGCAAGGACGACTGGGAGGCCGAGAAGCTCATCGCGCTGGCCCGTAGCCTTCAGCCGGACATCATCATCGACAACCGCACAGAGATCGAGCAGGACATCTGGACGCCCGAACAGTGGCAGCCCACCGAATGGGTGCGCCATAAGGAAACGGGCGAGCTGGTCACCTGGGAAGCCTGCCAGACGTTCTCCGGCTCCTGGGGCTATTACCGCGACGAAACCAGCTGGAAGTCGCCGGAAATGCTCATCCGAATGCTGGTGAACACGGTCTCCTGCGGCGGCAACCTGCTCATGAACGTGGGCCCCACAGCCCGGGGCTACATCGATTACCGCGCCGAGGAAGCGCTTGGCGTGTTCGCGGACTGGATGAAATACAACAGCCGTTCCATCTACGGCTGTACGCAGGCCGAGCCGGAGTTCAAGGCCCCGGCTGACTGCCGCTTCACGCAGAGCGTGGACGGCAAACGCCTGTACCTGCATCTGTTCGCCTACCCCTTCGCCCATCTGCAGGTGCGCGGGTTGGCGGGCAAGGTCGACTACGCGCAGTTCCTGCACGACGCCAGCGAAGTGAAGTACACCGAGGGTAAGATGACTCACTTCGGCGAAGGCCTGCCGGAAAACGAAGATATGGTCGTCTTCCAGCTTCCGCCGGTCAAGCCTCACTGCCTGGTGCCGGTCATCGAGATTTTCCTGAAATAAACGCCTTACAGGCCGACGCGGGCCGCCGGAACAATTCATCCGGCGGCCCGCCTTTTCCGCTGAGGAGAAAACTGAAAGGGGTTATCAAAAGACATGAGGCGGCATCGGCGATACCGCCCCGGAAGCCCCGATACGCTTACTTTGCCTCAAACCCGATGGCGTCCAGCGCCTTCACGGCCTTCGCGACCTCTTCGTCCGAGCCGTTCACGGTCACGGTCTTGTCGGCCAGGCTTACGGAAAAATCGAGATTCTGTTCGTTCAAAGCCCTGGTCACGCGCTTTACGCACATTTCGCACTTCATATCCACGCTCAGCACCTTCATTGAAAACACCTCATTTCATCATTTTCTGAACGGTCGCAACCAACTCGTCTATGACCTCATCCTCGCCCGCGCGAATGCCCTCGGCCACGCAGGTGCGGATGTGATTGCCCAGAAGCTCCCGGTTGAAGGCGTTCAGCGCGGCCTGGATCGCCGCCACCTGCGTGAGTATATCCACACAGTAAGCGTCCTTTTCCACCATGCCCTTCACGCCGCGCACTTGCCCTTCGATGCGGTTGAGCCGGTTCATCAGGCTCCTCGCCTCGCAGCAGCCGCGATGCTTCGTCCTGACCGCGTCTCCGGGATGCGCCGTCGGTTTTACGCCGTCAGCCATAGTCTTCTCCTCCATGCCGGTTTTCCTGTTCTTCAGTATATACCCCTGCCCCGTATTCCGTCAAGGCCGCTCCGGCGAATTCACGCAGATTTCACGAAAACGCGCCTTCCGCCCCGCGGAAGACGCCCCGTTCCTCTCATTCTGTGAACCAGAACCGTTTATCCCGCCGTTCTGAACTCGTAATGCCCGCTCACCTTCACGACTTCGCCGCCCGTGGCCGGGGCGCTGGCGTCCAGCGCGCGATAGTCGACTACGCCGGGTGGCAGCGTGCGGCGGCCCATCATCACGGCGCGCGCCGCCTGATAGCACGTTTCGTCGTACAGCGTGCCGCAGGCGAACTGATGCGGCTCGCGCAGCACGCCCATCACGGTATCCGGATACCATGGGCTGTCCACCCGGTTCATCACGACGGAGCCCAGATCCAGCAGCGTTTCATAACTCTCGCCCTTACCCAGCGCGTAGAGCGTCTTGGCCAGGCGAATGGTGTCCTCGCCTTCCATCAGCCCCAGTCCTGGCATAGCCAGAAGCGCCAGAAGCAGCGCGGCGCACAGTATCCGTTTCATAAAAAAGACCACACTCCCGTATATGTAAAGCTATTATAGCATAGTGTATGCTGATTTTGCAATTTATTTGTAATATATCGGAAATATTTAACAAATAGAAACGGGAACGAATTCACACATGCGGCCGCCGGATAAGCGCTGGCGAACATTCGTTCATGAAGCCGCTGAAAATATTTGATTCTTTACAGAATATATTGTATAATGGTACCGCTAAACTGGTAATATATCGCCCCAACGGCAGGCCGTGCCGGGGCGCCTGTATCCATTCAATAAGCAGGAGGATGCCATGGCTTCCGCGAAGAAAAAAACGTCATCATCGAAATCAGGCAGGGGCGCTCAGGGCCGCGCATCTGCTTCAAAGAAAAATACCGCGCCTGAGCCGCAGGGCAGCGCGCTGCCCGAAGTGATCGGCATGGTCGTGATCGGGCTGGCCGTCGTGTCGCTCGTCGTGCTTCTGACAGTCGACAACAAGGCCAACTTCGTCCGCTCGCTGCTGGAGGGCCTCAGCGGCATATTCTGCTATGTCGCCTGCGGCATTATGCTGTGGATCGGCCTTCTGATCGCGTTCATGGGCCGCAAACAGCTGAACGGCCGTCGCGTCGCCATGATCTGCTTCGGCATCCTTCTGGCGTTCGGACTGGTTCACGTGTTCTACGCGCAGGAAATCATGAACGCGCTTGTTCTGCGCGGCGGATGGCTCAACTTCATCCGCGAATCGTTCTTTGAGCGGGCCGGCACCGGCGCGATCGGCGCGCTGCTGGCGTATCCCGCCTATGCCGCCCTGGGGAAATGGGGCGGTTTCGTCGTGCTGCTTTTCCTGCTGCTGCTCGACATCGTGCTGCTGCGCCACATCTCTTTGCGCGCCATGGGCGAAAGGGCGCAGGCATACGTGCAGCGCAGCTACAACGACTTCCGCCAGCAGCAGAGTGTGCGCGCCGAGGAGCGCCGCATCGAGCGCGAGGAACGCCAGCAGGCCCGCGAGGCCCGTCTGGCGGAGCTGCGCGCCGGGCGGGGGGCCGCTTCGTGGAATGATCCCACCTTCAGCGAAGACGGCGCTCCGCTCGAACCGGTTTCTGAACCGCCCACGCCCGGCACCCAGAAAACGGACGGCGGTCTGTTCCGAGTGCCCGACTACCTCAAATCGGATGCGCGGCGCGGCCAGAAGCCCGTCCTGACCCGCCCAGACAAGGCGCGGCAGCCTGAGGCACAGGCGTCCGAACAACCTTCAAATACGCCTGATGGTATCGAACAGACCGATGTCTCTTCCGACGTCGCACCCGCCGCAGATACCGCTGCAAGCGCGGACGCCTTCGACGGATACGGCGAGCTGCCGGAGGACGCGCTGCCCGACGTCGATCCGGACGAAATGACGGACGACGCCGAACCGGAAGACATCCCGGACTACGACAGCGACGACGATATCTATGACGGCTTCGACGACATGCCCGACGAGGCTCCCGATCCGCCGTTCGACGTGGCGCAGAAACCTGAGCGCAAGCCGCGCCGCGCCGCCCTGGGCGAACCCGCGGCCGTGCGTGCGCCGCAGCAGCCCAAGCCCTCATTCACCGACGCGCCGATTTCCATAACAGGCGACAGGCGCATCGACCACACGCCCATCGTGGTGACGCCGCCCGACAGGAGCCACGACCTCACCCCCACCGGCGCGGAGTACAACTACCCGCCGGTCGACCTGCTGGCCCTGCCGCGGCCCACGCAGGTCAAGAACGCGCATGATAAGGATCAGGAAAAGGCCATCAAACTGGAAGAGACGCTCAACTCCTTCGGCATCAGCGTCACGCTCACCAACATCGCGCACGGCCCGGCCGTGACGCGCTTCGAGCTGGCGCCGGCCGCGGGCGTGAAAGTGAGCAGGATCACTGCGCTGGACCGCGACATCGCGCTGAACCTGGCCGCGGAGAGCGTGCGCATCGAAGCGCCCATCCCCGGCAAGGCCGCCGTGGGCGTGGAGATCCCCAACGACGTCGTGGAAACCGTGCCGCTGCGCGAGGTGCTCGAAAGCCAGGAGGCGCGCAAGAATCCCTCCCGGCTGGCCGTCGCCATGGGCAAGGACAACAGCGGCCGCTGCATCATCGGCGACATCGCAAAAATGCCCCACGTGCTCATTGCCGGCGCGACCGGTTCGGGCAAATCGGTGTGCATCAACTGCATCGTCTGCTCCATTCTCTACCGCGCCACGCCGGACGAAGTGCGCCTGATCCTGATCGACCCCAAGGTGGTCGAGCTGTCCGTCTACAACGGCATTCCCCACCTCCTGCAGCCCGTGGTGACCGACCCGAAGAAGGCCGCCGGCGCGCTGCACTGGGCCGTGGCAGAGATGGATACGCGCTATAAGAAATTCGCCGAAAAGCACGTGCGCGATATCAAGGGCTACAACAAACAGTGCGCCGTCGAAGGCGAGGCC
>JAFZRB010000020.1 GCA_017620115.1 Clostridia bacterium
AGTTTGCTGAACGCGCAGGGTAAATTCCGCGTCCGGCTGGCCGAAGGCTTTTTTCCAGTCGCGCATCAGCGTTTCCTCCCTTCTGATAAGTCGTTTTCGTCGCTTAATTGTATGCGGAGAAGCGCTCGCGCGCGGGCCAGCCGCGTCTTGACAGTGCCGGAGGGCAGGCGCAGCATGCGCGCGATGTCCCGAACCGGGTAGCCCTCCATGTAATGCAACACCACCGGCAGCCGCAGCTTTCTGTCCAGCCGGGCAACGGCGTCGTGCAGCGCCGGGTCGGCGTCGGGCGGCGCGGCGGGTTCGGGCAGGCTGTCGATGGGCAATGTGGTCTTTCGCCGGCGCAGCATGGAATAGCACTCGTTGATGAGGATGCGCGTGAGCCAGGTCTCGAAGTAGGCTTCCTCCCGCAAGGAGCGCCGCTTCTCCCAGGCCCGCGCCAGCGCCTCCTGAACGGCGTCCGCGCAGTCCGCCCGGTTGAGCAAAAGCCCATAGGCCACGCGGTACAACGCGCCCTGCATGGCCTCGACCCGCCCGGCAAACTCATGGCTGTCCACAGGCTGTTCCCCTCTCCTACTTTTGTTCTGTCTGAAATCGCAATTTCACCTGTTAGATGCGGTTGGGGAAAGAATGGTTTTTGGAATTGAAAGTTTTTTCGTTTTTCCCGGCGTTGCCAAGAAGACGGGATCTGTATTATAATGAATAATGAAAATACGAAGCGCAGAGGTTTACCATGAAAAAGACCATCGGCATACTCGCCCACGTCGACGCGGGAAAGACCACGTTTTCCGAGCAGATCCTCTATCACGCGCACGCGCTGCGCGCGCCGGGGCGGGTCGATCACAAGGACGCGTTTCTGGATATCCATCCGCTGGAAAAGGCGCGCGGCATCACCATCTTCTCCGACCAGGCGCGCTTCGAGTATGGCGGCGACACCTGGTACTGGATCGACACCCCCGGCCACGCGGACTTTTCCTCCGAAATGGAGCGCGCGCTGTCCATACTCGACTACGCCGTGCTGGTCGTCAGCTGCGTGGAGGGCGTTCAGAGCCACACGGAGACCGTCTGGCGGCTGCTGAAACAGTACGGCGTGCCGGTGTTCCTGTTTTTCAACAAGACCGACCGCGCCGGCGCGGACCCGGACGCCGTGCTGCGCCGCGCGCGGGAACGCCTCTCGCCGGACATACTCGACCTGCGCGGCGCGTTCGCGCAGGACGGCGCGCTTTCCGACGAGGCCGCCGAGGTCGTGGCCGCGGGCGACGAGGCGCTTATGGACGCGCTGTTCTCGACCGGTTACGAGCGCGGCGCCTGGCTGGCTTCGCTGAAGCGGCAGGTGAAAGCGCGCGCGCTGTTCCCGATGATGGCCGGCTCGGCCCTGCGCGGCGAAGGCGTCGGGGAGTTCCTGAACATGCTCTCGCTTCTGACCGATACCGAATACGAGCGCCACGCCGCCGAGCCCTTCCGCGCCCGCGCGGCCAAGGTGCGCTTCGACGGGCAGGGAAACCGGCTGGTCTATTTGAAAATCACCGCCGGAACGCTTTCCGCGCGGGAGGAGATCATGACGCCCGAAGGCCCCGCCAAGGTGAACGAGCTGCGCGCGGTCAACGGCGCGAAGTACCAGCAGATTCTCTCGGCCTCGGCGGGCGACGTGGTGGCCGCGGCGGGCCTGCCCGAGGTGAAGCCCGGCGACCTGGTGGGCGCGGTGTGCGAGAAGAGCCGCTTTTACGCCGCGCCGCTCATGGCCTCGCGCGTGATCTTTCCCGCCGACATCCATCCCACGAGGATGCTGGCATGCCTTCGCCAGCTCGAGGAGGAGGAACCCATGCTGGGCGTCTCCTGGAGCGAGGCCACGCGCAGCATTGAGCTGCAGGTGATGGGCGCGATCCAGCTTGAGATCATCCGCGAGCTGGTGAAGGAGCGCTTCGGCATCGCCGTCGACTTCGGTCCCTGCCGCGTGCGCTATCTCGAAACCATCGCCGCGCCCGCCTATGGCATCGGTCACTATGAGCCCCTCAGGCATTACGCCGAGGTGCACCTGCGCCTCGATCCGGCGGCGCGGGGCAGCGGCATCTCCTTCGCCTCGGAATGCCATGTGGACGACCTGACGCTCAACTGGCAGCGGCTGATCGAGACGCACGTGTTCGAGTACGCCCACAAAGGCGCGCTCATCGGCGCGCCGCTGACCGACGTGAAAATCACCCTGCTGGCCGGCCGCGACCACTTAAAGCACACCGAGGGCGGTGATTTCCGCGAAGCCACTTACCGCGCTATCCGCAACGCGCTCATGCGCGCGCGGGGCGTGCTGCTGGAGCCCGTCTGCCGCTTTGAGCTGCGCGCGCCCGCCGACGCCATGGGCCGCGTGCTGGGCGATCTCAGCCGCATGCGCGCGGACGCCCGGCCGCCTGTCCTCGACGGCGAGGAGATGCTGATCGAGGGCGAAGCGCCATTCGCGCGCCTCGGCGGCTATCAGGAGGAGCTGGCCGCGCTGAGCCACGGCCGCGGCGCGCTCGCCTGGCGGCTGGATCACTACGCGCCCTGCGAGGACGCGGAGGCTGTCATCGCCGAAAGGCATTACAATCCCCTCGCCGACGATACGCCCGACTCCGTGTTCTGCTCCCACGGCGCGGGTTTCACCGTGGCCTGGGATAAGGTGCGCGACTTCGCGCACCTGGAAAGCGAAGCGACGAGGGAAATCAGGAATGAAAAAAAGGAGGACGCGCGTCATGAAGTCGGTCATCACTTATGAAACGCTGCGGTATTTCACTTATTCCAATGATAAGCTGATTCGGGGAAGCGTCCGGGGCGTCATCCTCGATTTCATGGGGCTGAACGGCAATCGGATGTTCGACGAGGATCCCGAGCGCGGCGTCGAGCTGGCCGGGAAGGGCATCGCGTATATGGTGCCGTATCTCAATCCGTGGAACTGGATGAACGGGCAGGCCGTGGCGTATACCGACGAGCTGCTCGACGCGCTGCGCGGGCGTTACGGGCTGGGCGACGGCCTGCCCGTCGTCGCCACGGGCGGCAGCATGGGCGGCCTGTGCGCGCTGGTTTACACGCGCTACGCCCGCGTCACGCCCGTCGCCTGCGTGGCGAACTGCCCTGTGTGCGACCTGCCGTTCCACTATACCGAGCGGCCGGACCTGCCGCGCACCCTCTACAGCGCTTTCGGCCCGTGCGGCGCGGACGCGCTCGACGCCGCGCTGCGCGCGCATTCGCCGCTGCACCTGGTTCCTTCCATGCCGGATATCCGCTATGTGATCTTCCACTGCGAGGAAGACCGCGCGGTGAACATCCACAGCCATTCGGAGAAGTTCGTGGCCGCCATGAGAGCGGGGCACGACATCGAATACCGCACCGTGCCCGGCCGCGGCCACTGCGACCTGGACGAGGCGACGTGGGCGATGTACCGCGGCGCGGCGGAGGCGGCGATCGCGGGATAAAATTTCCGCGCACGTATTGAACTTGCCGCGCTGGTATGCTACAATGCCCGCATAAGAGAATATGCCGCGAGGGGGAGCCTGCTATGTGGAAGACGCGCCTTGAGGCGTTCCGTATTTCATTCAGCGATATCTTCAACACCCGTGACGACATGGCCAGGGGACGCACCATCAACCTGACCTGCACGCTGCTGGCCGCGTTCTACAACGTGTTCATCACCGGCATATTCTATACCGGCTTCCTGTCGATGTACGGCATCTCCATCACGGGCGTGGGCATCATCACCTTCATCCCGTATATCGCCAACCTCACCACTATCTTTTCCTCCAAGCTGATCTCCCGCTTCAGCCCGAAGCGCAGGAAATACTATCTCGTCGCCTCGAAGATCTACTTTTATTTCATGTATATCGTGGCCACGACCCTCATGCCGCAGTTCGTGAGCGACCCCGGCGCGAGGCTCGTGTGGTTCGCGGTCATACTGTTCATGGCCTATGCGGTGTACGCCATGTTCAGCCCCGGCATCACCGTTTGGTTCTACCAGTTCTTTCCCAAGGACAACGAGCGCCGCACGCGATATATTCTGCTGTGCCAGGTGTTCAGCTCCATCATGTCCACCTGCATCCTGCTGTTCAGCGGCATCCTGACCGACGCCATCGCCGGTTCGCCCTACCAGAACACGCTGATTCTGGGCTTCCGCTACCTGGCGTTCGCGCTGGTGGTGACCGAGACCATGGTTCAGCTGCGCGCCAGGGATTTTTCGCCCGAGAACGACGGCGCGAAGATGAAGCTGAGCGACGCCTTCACCGTGCCGTTCAGGCACCGCAAGTTCCTCGTGTGCATGATCATGATGTTCTGCTGGAACTACATCGCCAACCTCAACAACGGCCTGTGGAACTATCACCTGCTCAACCACATGCACTTCAAATACACGCTGATCAACCTCATGTCGGCCATGTACACGGTGATCCTGCTGGTGCTTTCCGGGCCCTGGCGCAAGGTGCTCCGGCGCTATTCATGGATCAAGACGTTCGGCATCGCGTGCCTGCTGTGGGTGCCGACGGAGGTCGCTTTCTTCTTCATGACGCCCGGCCGGGAATACATGTTCGTGCCGGTGTGCTTCGTGCAGAACGTGCTGGCGGTGGGCCTGAACCTGTCCTACTCCAACATACTGTATATGAACCTGCCGGAGAAGAACTCCACAGCCTGCATCGCCTTCAACATCATCGGCTGCAACATCTGCGCCTTCCTGGGCCTTCTGACGGGCACCGCGGTGAGCTCCATCACCGGCGACAGCACCATACCCATGCTGGGCATGGACGTCTACGCCGTGCAGTTTACGACGCTCATGCGCGCCGTCACCATCCTGGCGATGGGCGTGATCCTGTTCACGCGCTGGCGCGCCTTCACCCGCGAGGACGACATAACGGCCGTGGAGCAGATGGCCGAAGAGGCGAAGCGCTCGAAAGCTTTGAAGGCCGCGCAGCCCCGCCTCACGGCCGCTCAGACGCTCCGCCGCCTCGCGGCGCGGCTGAAAAACAGAGGCGCGTGAGGCCGGGTAACGGCCCGCGGCTTCGCAGCTTTCTCAGACAGCGCAATGAACGCCGCTTGGGCGCATAATTGCGCTGTTGTTTTCCTGCCCCCGCGCCGGCTCTCTCAGCGCCGCCCGCGGAATTTCTGATGGACAGACGGGCAAAAAAGTGGTATGCTATAACAGGATTTTGCGGACGGGAGGCGGGAGACGTGAGCTATCAGGCGCTGTATCGCACGTGGCGGCCGGAGTTTTTCCGCGACGTGGTGGGGCAGGACCGCATCGTGACCACGCTGCGCAACCAGATCACCTCGGGCCGCATTCCGCACGCCTACCTGTTCTGCGGCAGCCGCGGCACCGGCAAAACCTCCACCGCGAAGGTATTATCGCGCGCCGTCAACTGCCTCGAGCCGGAAGACGGCGAACCCTGCGGCCGCTGCGCGGCCTGCCTCCAGCTCGCCGGCGAGAACAATCTGGACATCGTGGAGATCGACGCCGCCTCCAACAACGGCGTGGACGAGATCCGCGACCTGCGCGAAAAGGTGAAGTATCCCCCCACGGTGGGACGCTATAAGGTCTATATCATCGACGAAGTCCACATGCTCTCATCGGGCGCGTTCAACGCGCTGCTGAAAACGCTCGAGGAGCCCCCGGCGCACGCCGTGTTCATCCTGGCCACCACCGAGCCGCAGAGGCTGCCGGCAACCATCCTCTCCCGCTGCCAGCGCTTTGATTTCAAGCGCATCCCGGCCGCGCTCATCGAGAAGCGGCTCAAACAGGTGCTCGAAGCGAACGGGAACGAGGCCGAGGACGAGGCCGTTTCGCTGGTGGCGCGCGCCGCCGAGGGCGGCATGCGCGACGCGCTGAGTATTCTGGATATGTGCCTGTCGTATGGCGGCGGACGCCTCGCCGCGCCGCTGGTGCGGGAGGTGCTGGGGGCTTCTGACCGCAGGTTCCTGTTCGACTTCGCCGACGCGCTGATTCAGGGCGACGCGCCCCGCGCGCTGACGATGATCGACCGGCTGATGCGCGACGGCCGCGATCCGGCGGTGTTCGCGCGCGAGGTCACAGGCCACGCGCGCGCGCTGCTGGTGGCGCGCGCCTGCGAGACCGGCCTGGAGGATATTCTGGAGATCACCGGCGAGGACGCCGGGCGGATGCGCGCGCAGGCGCAGGGCGCTTCGGAGCCGCGGCTGATGCGCGTGATGTCGCTGTTCATTCAGGCGGAGAACGACATGAAATGGTCGTCGCAGCAGCGGATCGTGCTCGAACTGTGCGCCGTGCGCGCCTGCCATCCCGAACGGGAGCAGGGCGAGGAGGCCCTCGAGGACAGGCTGTACGCCGTGGAAAAGGCGCTGGCTGAGGGCGTGCGCGCCGCGCCGGCTGCCCCTTCTGCGCCGGGAGCGAAGGCAACCGTCCCCGCCGCGCCCAAGGAAGGCGCGGGGATTTCGCCGCCCCCGCCGCGGAGCGCGCCCGTGCCGGAGAACGACGAACAGGCCTGGCAGCAGGCGTTCAAGGCCATCGGGCGGCAGGATCCGAAGATATGCATCTTTCTCAGAAAAGGGCGCTTCGCAGGCGCGGACGGCGATCAGGCGCTGCTGGAATATCCGCTGGACGGCGGCGAGGTGCTCATGAAGCTGCTGGCCGCGCCGGAGAAACGCGCGGTGGTCGATCAGTGCCTGAGCGAGGCGTTCGGGCGCGAGATGCACCTGCAAACCGTGCAGCCGGGCGCGCCGGTTCGGAAAACGGCCGCGCCGGACGGCAAAAGGAACCTGGAGCGCGTGTACGAGGCGTTCCCGAGGGAAAAAATCGAAATCATCGACGAATAAATGAATTTGGGAGGACAGAACAATGGCAAGAGGCGGATTTCCGGGTATGGGCGGCAACATGCAGCAGCTGGCGCGGCAGGCGCAGAAGCTCCAGCAGCAGATGAACCAGATGCAGGAAGAGCTGGAGGCGCGCGAATACGAGGCGGCGGCCGGCGGCGGCGTGGTCACGGCGAAGGTGAACGGCAAAAAAGAACTGGTCGCCCTCACGATCAAGCCCGAGGCCGTCGATCCGGACGACGTGGATATGCTGCAGGATCTGGTGATGGCGGCGGTCAACGAGGCGCTGCGCACCGCGACGGAGACCAGCGAGCGCGAAATGAGCAAGCTGACCGGCGGCATGAACCTGGGCGGGCTGTTCTGATCGTATGAGCGGCATGATAGAACCCATCGCGCGCATGGTCAACCAGCTGTCGAAGCTGCCCGGCGTCGGGCAGAAGACGGCGCAGCGGCTGGCGTATTACATCATCAGCCTGCCGGAAGAGCAGGTGCGCGAGCTGGCCGTGGCCATCTTCAACGGCAAGAAGCAGGTGCGTTTCTGTTCGGTGTGCGGCAATTACGCCACGGAGGATCCCTGCCCCATGTGCCGCGACGAAGACCGCAAAAACGGCCAGCTGTGCGTGGTGAAGGATCCGCGCGACGTGGCGGCCATGGAGCGCATGCGCGACTACACCGGGCAGTATCACGTGCTGCACGGCGTCATTTCGCCCATGCAGGGCGTGGGCCCGGACGACATCCGCATCCGCGAGCTGCTGGCCCGGCTGTCCGACGGCAGCATCAACGAAGTCATTTTGGCGACCAACCCGGACGTGGAGGGCGAAGCCACGGCTGCCTACATCGCCCGGCTCATCAAGCCCATGGGCATCCGGGTGACGCGCATCGCCCATGGCATCCCCGTGGGCGCGGATCTCGAATACACCGACGAGGTGACGCTCTCCCGCGCCTTCAGCGGGCGCAGCGAGCTGTGAGCGCCCCGTAAATCCTTTGAAGGGAGCCGGCCGCATGTCCAGAACGGAAATCGTGACGTTTACCAACATGTGCATGGTGCGCGACGGAAACCGGGTTGTGGTTCAGAACCGGATCGATCCCGGCTGGCCCGGCATCGTGCTCCCGGGCGGGCACGTGGAGGAGGGCGAATCCTTCACCGCGGCGGTCATTCGCGAGGTGTTTGAGGAAACCGGCCTTACCATCGAAGCGCCGCGGCTGTGCGGCGTGAAGGACTGGTATGACGAGAACGGCCGCTACGTGGTGCTGCTCTATCAGGCCGACCGGTTCAGCGGCGAGCTGCGCTCCTCCAGCGAGGGCGAGGTGTTCTGGGCCGATCTCGGCGAGCTGCCCCGCATGAAGCTGGCCGGCAGCATGGCGGAAACGCTGCGGGTCTTCCTGGAGGATGATCTGAGCGAGCTGCAATACTTCCCGGGGGACGGCGCGTGGACGTGCGCGTTCCGGTAATACGAGCGGAGGAAAGCGCCTATGGAAGTCTATCTGATCCGCCACGGCGAGAGCGAGGCCAACGCGGGCGGCTATCATTCCGGCTGGGCGCCCGTGTCGCTCACGGAGAAGGGCCGATCCCAGGCGCGGGAGACCGCCGCGCTCATCGAAAACGTGCCGTTTGACCGGATCGTCGCCAGCGATTTGAAGCGCGCGCAGCAGACGGCGCAGATCATCTTCCCGAACCGCGCGATCGAGTATAACGCCGATATCCGCGAGCTGGACACCTCGCATCTCTTCGGAAGGCTCGTGAGCGACCTGAAGAAGGAAATGGGCGAGACGTACCTGAACGCCCGCCGCACGTTCGACTACGGCCCGCTGGGCTGCGAATCGCAGGCGGCGTTCCTCGTGCGGGTGAGGCGCTTCTTCGACGGCATGGCCTCGATGGACTGCGAGCGCGCGGCCGTCGTGGCGCACGCGGGCGTCATCCGCGCGCTGGGCTCGTTCGCGCTGAACCTGCCCATACTGCAATTCAACGTGCCGGTTTACAACTGCTCCGTGTCCGTGCTGGAGCTGATGGACGGCGCGTGGCGTCTGCAGCGCTGGAACTGCGGAAAACTGGGATAAACAAAAACCGGACCGGGCGGCGATGGCTGCCCGGTCCGCGTTATGAACGGCGCTAAATCACGCTCGCGGATTTGAATTCATACATCTGATCTTCGACCGCCTTGCGCAGCGCGGCTTCGTCGATCTCATGGCTGGCTTCAAGGATAGCCTCGCCCTTTTCGTGGCTGGCCTCGGCGCTCCGGACGCCCGGAATGGCCTCCAGCGCCTTTTTGATCGTGGCCTCGCAGTGCTCGCACATCATGCCGCCGATCACCACGCGCTGCGTCACGGCGGGGATCCGCGCGGGCTCCGGC
>JAFZRB010000149.1 GCA_017620115.1 Clostridia bacterium
GTCTCGGGACTGCGGGGGCAATCATGTTTCCATTTCGTCCAGGCGCAGTCTCAGCAGGTTAAGGGCGTACAGGCAGCTCATGGCGCGCACGCGCGGACGGTCGCTTCGCAGCTGGAAGCGCTTTACCCGCGTTTCCATATTGCTTCCGGCCAGCGCCACGAAAACCGTGCCCACCGGCGTCTCCGGCGTACCGCCTCCCGGGCCGGCGAGGCCTGTCGTGGCCAGCGCCCAGCTCGCGCCGCTTATGCGCAGCGCGCCTTCCGCCATGGCCCGCGCGCAGGCCTCGCTGACCGGGCCGTCCGCGTCCAGAACAGCCTGCGGAACGCCCAGCGCGCGGCGCTTGACCTCCGTCGCATAGGACACGCAGCCTTCGAGGAAGACGCGGCTCGCGCCGGGAACATCCACGATCTGGGAAGCCAGCATACCGCCGGTAAGGCTTTCGGCCACGGCGAGCGTTTCGCCCCGTTCGGCGAGCCGGCGCACGATTTCCTTCGGCAGCGACACGTCGATGCCCTCGGCGTAGACGGCGCTGCCCATGCGGCGGCGGATCTCCCGGTCGACGGGATCGAGCAGCGGCGCGGGATCCTCGTCGCGGCGGCACATCACGGTCAGGCGCGCCGTGACCTCGCCGGGATTGCAGTACAGCGCGAGGGTGGGGGAGTCTGAATGGAACAGATCGAGGAGCCGCGTTTCCACCTCCGATTCGCCCACGCCCACGATGTGCAGGAAACGCGAGGCGATCACGCTGTCGCTCAGCGAGAGCAGGTATGGCTCTAGCTGCTGTTCGTACATATCGATCAGCTCGAAGGGCGGGCCGGGCAGTATGGCGACAATCTTCCCGCCCGCCTCGATGATGCAGCCCGGCGCGGTGCCTTTGCGGTTGGGCATGACGCGCGCCCCGCGGGGTATCATGGCCTGCTTGGCGTTGTTGGCCGCCATTTCGCGGCCGATGGAGGTGAAGAAGGCCCGGATGCGCTCGAGGCTCTCCCCGTGAACCTCCATCGGGAGGCCAAAGGTCTCGGCGACCATTTCCTTGGTGAGGTCGTCCTCGGTGGGGCCGAGGCCGCCGGTGGTGATGACCAGATCGGCGCGGGAAAGCGCTTCGCGCAGCGCCTCCTTCACGCGGCCGGGATTGTCGCCCACGGTGGTCTGACGGTGCATTGTGATACCCAGCATGGAGAGCCGGCGCGCCAGGAACTGCGCGTCCGTATTCGCGATCTGGCCCATGAGCAGCTCCGTTCCGACGGACAGAATTTCACAGATCATATCAAGCTCCTGTTCTTTTTGTCAGATGTTCGTGGTGTCCATAACGCCGCGGTTACGCCGTATGTAGTCGACGCAGGAGACGACGGCCAGCGCCAGCGCGATCCACATGAGCGCGGCGGCGATGACGGGCGCGGCGCCTTTCAGCGGCGCGCTCAGAAGCGACGGCCCGTCGCCCACGGGCAGGCAGAGGATGGACGCAACGATGGCGGCCATCTGCGCGGCGGTTTTATACTTCCCCAACGGGCCGGCCGCGATGACCACCCCGCGCGACGCGGCCAGCATGCGGAATCCGCTGATGATGAATTCCCGCGCGATGAACGCGACGCACATGCCCGCGTTCATGCGGTTCTGCGCGGTGAGGAACACCATCGCCGCGGTCACGAGCAGCTTGTCCGCGATGGGATCCATCAGCTTGCCGAAATCGGTGACGAGGTTCTGACTGCGCGCGATCCGGCCGTCCAGCAGGTCGGTGAGGGCGGCGGCGACGAAGATGAGCGCCGCCGTCAGCTGCGCCCAGCCCGTTTCCAGGCAGATGAACGCGCAGAACGCGGGAACCAGCAGTATGCGCAGGAGCGTGAGCCTGTTGGGCAGATTCATGCTCTTCAGCAGCTTCAGCATTCCGGCTTCACCGCCTCTCCGATCAGATCGTATTCGCTGGCCTCCTCGATGCGGACGGACACGTATTCGCCTGGCCGGAGTTTCTTCTGCGAGGCAAAGAGCACCTTGCCGTCGATTTCGGGCGCTTCGAGCCGGCTGCGGCCATAATAGCGCCCGCGGCGGTAGCCCTCAACCAGCACCTCGCAGGTCTCTCCCACGCGCTTTTTCATAAGGCCGGCGGAAATGGCCTGCTGGGTCATCATCAGCCGGTCGAGCCGCTCCTGCTTCGTATCGTCGTCGATCTGATCCGGCATTTCAGCCGCCGCGGTGCCTTCTTCGGGCGAAAACGCGAACGCGCCGAGCCGGTCGAACTGCGCTTCCTGCATGAAGGCGAGCATCTCTTCGTATTCCGCATCGGTCTCGCCGGGGAAACCTACCATGAGCGTTGTGCGCATGACGATGCCGCGGTCGCGGCAGTCCTTCACGAGCCTGCGGATGAGCGCCTGAGAGCCGCGCCGGTTCATCCTTTTCAGCATGCGGTCGTTCACGTGCTGCAGCGGCAGGTCGAGATAGCGGCAGGCCTTCGGCAGATACGCGATGGCGTCCAGCAGCTCCTCGTTCACCGTGTCGGGATAGCAGTACAAAACGCGCAGCCACCTGAGCCCTTCGATGCCGTGAACGGTATGCAGGAGCTTCGGAAGCAGCAGCCTGTGATCGGGGAAATCGTTTCCGTAGCGCGAGGTATCCTGGGCGATGAGCGTGAGCTCCGTCACTCCGCCCCGCGCGAGAGAGGCGCATTCGTTCACGATATCGTCGAACGGACGGGAACGGTAACCGCCGCGGATGAGCGGAATGGCGCAGTAGGTGCAGCGGTTCGAGCAGCCGTCGGAAATCTTCACGTAGGCCGAATAGGCGGGCGTTGTGAGCACGCGTTCGCCGCACAGGAAACGGTTGCCTTCGCCGGTCAGCACCGGCTTTTCGCCCTTCAGAGCCGCTTCGATCGCGCCGATGAGGTTTTCGTAGGAAGCGACGCCCATAAGCAGGTCGATTTCAGGAATGCCGTCGAGCAGCTCGTCGGCATAGCGTTGGGCGAGACAGCCGGTCACGACGAGCAGGCGGCATTTCCCCGTCTGCTTGTATTCCGCCATTTCGAGGATGGCGTCGATCGACTCCTCCTTGGCGGAGAGGATGAACCCGCACGTGTTGACGATGATGATCTCCGCCTCGGAAGGACTGGCCACGATGGTATAACCCGCTTCCCGCAGCATGCCGAGCATCATTTCGCTGTCCACCCGGTTCTTGGAGCACCCCAGAGAAACCATTCCCACGGTTTTCATACAATAATCCCCTTCGCGCTTCCCTGGACTGAATCGTTCCGATTCCGCCCGTTTGTTCCCAACTTGCCAATTCCTAGTTCGCCCCGAACACCCTCGCGTATTCCTCACGCGTCATGATGACGGCGCGCGGTTTGCTGCCCTCGGCGTCGCTCACATAGCCCCGCTTCGCCATTTCGTCGACCAGGCGGCCGGCGCGCGCGTAGCCGATGGACAGCTTGCGCTGCAGCATCGAGATGGACACCTGCCCGGCGTTGATGGCGATCTCCATGGCCTGCGGCAGCAGCTTGTCGGATTCCCGGTCGCCTTCGTCCTCGCCGGCGTCCTCCTCGTTCTCATCGCGGTTGTCCATGTAGTTGAGCAGTTCTGAGTTATATTCCGGTTCGTGGCGGCTCTTGATGTATTCCACGATGGCGTTGATTTCATCGTCGCTCACCCAGGCGCCCTGAACGCGCTGCATTTTGTTGGAGCCTGCCGGGGCGAACAGCATGTCGCCGCGGCCCAGCAGCTTCTCCGCGCCGCCCACGTCCAGAATGGTGCGGCTGTCCACGAAGGAGGCCACGGTGAATGCGATGCGCGCGGGAATATTGGCCTTGATGACGCCCGTGATGACGTTGACGGACGGGCGCTGCGTGGCGATGACCAGGTGGATGCCGGCCGCGCGGGCCAGCTGAGCCAGGCGGCAGATGGCGTCTTCCACCTCGCCCGGCGCGACCATCATCAGGTCTGCCAGCTCGTCGATGATGATCACGATCTGCGGCATCATGGCCTCGCCTTCGACGGCGCACTGTTTGTTGTAGCCCTTGATATCGCGCACGTGCTTTTCGGCGAATTTCTTATAGCGCGTATCCATCTCTGCCACGGCCCAGTGCAGCGCGCCGGCGGCCTTCTTCGGGTCGGTCACCAC
>JAFZRB010000150.1 GCA_017620115.1 Clostridia bacterium
ACGGCAGCGCCGTCTCTTCGGGAAGCAGCAGATGGCTCCCCTTCTCAAGCTGGCGATACGCCAGACAATCCGCGCCGAAACGCAGCCTGTCGCCCTCGCGGCACAGAAGGCCCGGATGCGCGCCGAGGGAATAATACATCACGCCTTCGCTGCGATTGACCACGCGGCAGGTCACGTCCAGCCGCCTGCCGGACAGAACATATTCAATCGCCAGCTCGAACCGCCAGGGATACACCGCCAGCGTCTCCGGCGTGTCGCGCAGCACAAACCGCAGGCTCGACTCCGTGCGCGCCTCCAGGGTGAAATACAGGCGCTTGGCGAAGCCGTGCATGGGGAGGCCATAGGAACGGCCCTGCCAGAGGAACCGCCCGTCCTTCAGCTGCCCGATCACGGGGAACAGCCAGGGCGAACGATCCTTCCACACCGCCGGATCGCCTTCCCACAGCAGCGCATCGCCGCTCGTTTTCAATTCGACGCGCTGCAGCTGCGCGCCCGCGTCGCTCACGGATACTGACAGAACATCGTTTTCAATCGTGTATATATTTTCCATGCTTACACCTCCCTATCGTTCCTCACAGCGCCACGACGGCCCGCGTCCGCGCCCGGTCGCGCTCCAGCTGAAGCCGGAGCGCCTCCAGCGATTCAAATTTGCGTTCGCCCCGCAGGAAGCGCACAATATCCACCCGCATTTCGCAGCCGTACAGATCGCCCTCGAAATCGAGCAGATACACTTCAATGGTGGGCGGACCTTCCGGAGCCGTGGGATGCGAACCCACATTCATCATGGCGCGATAGCGTCCGCCTGCCGTCGTGGCGATGACCGCGTAAACGCCACGCGCCGGAGCGGCGTCCGTTTCCAGGTTCGCGGTCGGAAAGCCGAGCGTGTGTCCCAGCCGCTTGCCGGGCACGACCCGGCCAGAAAAAGACTCCATAACGGCATCCGTCCTTTCCCCTCTGCGCTACACGGACTATGCCGCGCGTTATCCCGACGGCATTTTAATGCGCTCGTTCAAAGGAATTCGCCATTCACGCGCGATTTCCTGCCGGATCCGCCATGATTTGAGACAGAAGCGCGACGCGCGGCTATTTCGCCAGAGCGCGGCATACCATGGGGCGAAGGGATGTGAGCGCGTGATGATCAGGCGATCGGAAATCCGCGCGGCGGCAGCCATCTGCGCGGCGCTCGTCGGGGCGGGATTCGCCTCCGGACGCGAGATCGAAACGTTCTTCTCGCGGCTGGGCAGGGGCTCGTGGCTGGGCGTGGCGGCGGCCTGCTCCGGACTTGGTTTTCTGTCCTATGCCGTGATGTCGCTGGCGAGGCGGGTGCGGGGCGCCAATTTCCCCGATCTCTACGGCGGCCTCATAAACGGCCGCTGCCGGACTGCCATGCACCTTGTCCACGGCCTTTTGACGCTCATCACAGCCGCCGCCATGATCGCCGCGGGCGGGGAGCTGGGCGCATTGGCGCTCGACCTGTCAGGCGCACGGCTGATCGGCGCCGCCGCTGTGCTGCTGGCGGGGGTGGGACTGGCCGCGGCGGGCATACCCGCGCTCGGGTGGCTCGGCCTGGCGGCAGCGGTGATGATCGCAGGCGTGTACGCGGCGCTGGCGCTGACGCAGAACGGCCGCGCGGCGTTTTCCCGCGAAGGACTGGCTGCCGCCGCGCCGATGGGGCTTCTGTACGCCGCGTTCAACGGCGCGCTGGCCGGCGGCGTCATGACGGCCGCAGCGCGGGAAGACGCGCGCCCTGCCCGTACAGGCGCGCTGGTCGCGCTCATCATGCTTTCCATGCTCCTGCCCGCGAACGCCGCGCTGCTGCGCTGTGACGCGCGCCTGCGCTGGGCGGCGCTTCCCGCCGTGGTTATGACCGCCCGGTGGGGCACGACGGGTTATTACACCGCGATCGCGCTGATACTGCTCGCCGTTCTGACCACGCTGGGCGCGATGCTCTCTTCGCTGCGCGATCAGGCGGCCGCGCTGCGGCTGAAGCGCGCGCCTGCGCTGGCCATCTGCGCGGCGCTGGCCGCTCTGGCGAGCGTGTGCGGTTTTGAAACGCTGGTGAATAAAGTCTATCCCGTCCTTGGATGGATCTGCGCGTTCGCGCTGCTGTCGCTTCTGCTCCGCTGGCCGGATGACAGCGCAAAATGACGGGCCGCGCGCAAAAGCGGCGGGCGCTTTCGCGTCCGCCGCTTCGTTCAGGCGTTAAGCCGTGGATTGACTGCAGCCGGATTATTCCGCCGCCTTGTAGGCATCGTAATAATCGATGTAGTAGCCCAGCAGCTCGTCATAGCCGAGATCCTTGATGGTGCCGAAGAACTCGGCCAGGTTCTCGTCGGTCATTTCCTTCTCGCCGGAAATGAAGGCAACGTAGTTCTCCATCACGTAGGCGTTGATCTCGGTGCGCAGCTCGGAAACGCGCTCCTGGACGTCAGCCTGGAAGAATACGATGTTCGGATAGGTGGAAACCAGGTAGGGCAGCACGTTCTCGTCCACCTTGTTGTTCCACTTGGTGGGATTGTAAGGACGGGTGGCTTCGCCCCACAGGTCGATGTTCAGACCCAGGTAGCCGCCGATGATGCCCTGGATGCGGCGGTTCTGATA
>JAFZRB010000021.1 GCA_017620115.1 Clostridia bacterium
CCTGGCGTTGTACTGATGGCCTGCGGCCTGATAGTAATGCCAAACATTCCCTTCAGCGCCGTAGTGCCTGTACGCCTCCAGAACGGCCGGGTATTCCTCGGTCTCCTGGCACTGCGTCCAGTCGCCCGTCGAACCGGCCAGTAACAGCGGCCTTGGCGCGAGCATGGCGCACATTTCCGCGTTTTCGGTATCGCGGCGCAAGCCCGGCGCGTTCTCGCACTGGCAGCCGCCCTGCATCCTGAGCGAGATCATATTGATCGGCGCCGCCGCCTTCACACGCTCATCGACCAGCGCCAGCAACAGCGTCTGCGAGCCCCCGCCCGACGCGCCCGTCATGCCGATGCGGTTTTCATCCACCTCCGGCATGCCGCACAGCAGATCGAGCGCACGAATGTTGTTCCACAGCTGCGCCCCGAGCGCGTTGGAGCACCAGAGCTCTTTCTCATCCCGCCCGTATTCGTGCGTGATCTGGCGGCTGTCCACCTTGCCAACCATGTCCGTGACCAGACACACAAAGCCCATTTTCGCGAAATTCGCCAGCTGCTGCGGATAATCGGCGTCCTCCGCGCGCGTCAGGCGCTGTTTTTCCCAATGCCCGATCACGTTCAGGATCGCCGGCGCGGGCGCTTCCAGGCGCGACGGCATGTACAGGTTTCCCGTCGACCAGAAGCCGGGACGGGTCTCAAACATGATCTTTTCCACCGTATAGCCGTCGCAGCGGAGGACGACTTCACGCCGCACGTTGAGCGGCGTCTTTTCCGGCAGAGGGTACAGTCCCGCCGCCATCAGCGCGTTGAAAGCCAGCTCTTCGCGCCGCTTTTCCACCTGCCCGCGCGAGGCGAACCGCGCGATCGGGAAAACCGTGTCCGTGTGCCTGTCGGCAATAAGGCGCGCGTCGCGCGATCCAAACTCAAACAGCTTCGCAACGGTATTCATTCCACATAAACCACCTTTCATCGATCTTCCCGTGCGTCCAGCCAGTCGTACATGCGGGCCAGGCTGCGTCTGTCCGTTTCCCAGCGGCCGGAGGAGCATTCCTTCAGCGCATCGTGCTCGTAAAGCGACAGGAGCTTGCCGCACAACAGGCGCAATGCTCCCATGTCGACCCGGCGCGGCGAACCGAACCGGCGGCGGAAATTGCCGCCGTATATCGCGCTGAGAGCGTCGTCCGGCAAATGAAGAGGGCTGAGCGGCCCGTAGTCATGGTCTTCAAAGCAGAAATCCTGTCTGCCCTCCAGCGCGTTGCGCACCAGATTGAAAGGGTATGAAAAACACGTTTCGCAATCCTCCAGCCTCTTCGGACAATCCCAATTGTCGCTGTCCGTCCCGAAGAATATGCGCGACTGATGCCGGATGAAAAAATCCCGCCACTCGCCGGGCCGCTGCGTGAAATGGAAATACATTTCGCTGCCCGGCGTCAGATCGAGGCCGACGTTCGGAAACCTGGCCATAAAGCGGTCGAGCCGCTCCAGGTCGTCCGCCATAAAATAAAAATGGCAGAGAACGATGTCAAGCCCCGGATGGCTTTCCAGCACGCGCTCCGTCTCGGCGCGCAGCTGTTCCAGCGCCGGCATGTCCGCGCCGTAAACGCCTGACTGCCAGTAGCCGATCGGATCGCCCAGGTGCATCGTCACCGGGAATCGCTTCTCTTCGCAGAAGCGCCAGACGCCCCGCAGCAGGCCGCCGTCCAGGCCCTCGCCCAGCCGCGCGCGCAGCTCCGGTTTGCCGGTCAACACCTTCAGTCCGTCAAAACCCATATCGCAAAGCGCACGCGCCTGCCGCTCAAAGCCCTGCGGCGTGTCACGTCCGTCGAAGAAGTGATAGAGTCCGCCCAGGGCGTACAGGCTTCTCCGCGGCCAGAGCCGGTTCAGCTTCGCCTTCAGGAAAAGCGCTTTGAGGTTGTTGGACGGGTCTGTGTTCCCCGCCCTGCTCGAATGCGGCAGGGCCAGGATCGCCAGCGCGCCGAGCCCGAAGTATGTCATATAGACATCCAGCATGCGCTCCGTCGTTTCAATCGGCATCTCAAACGCTATATGCGTGTGGCTGTCGCACAGCTCAAAGTCGCGATAGCCTTTTTTCTCATTGTTCATGCATGACATATTCACGGCCTCCGGCGCGGCGCTTTCACTGCTTCCCGGTCGCGGCGGCGATTTCCATAACATTCTGCCTGTCGCAGCGCCATCTCTTTTCATCGCCCTTCCGCGGCTCGTATTCACGGTAATACGTATCCAGGAGCATCTGCGCTTCACGGTTCAGCGCCCGCAGATCGACCTGGGCCGGGTCGCCCATGCGCCTGATAAAATTATCGCGGTAGATGTTCCCGAGCGCCTCTTCGCCCGGATTGACGGGATTGAGCGTTCCCCAGTCATGATCCACAAAGGGGGTGCTGCTTTCCAGGCTGTCCTTGACCAGCTTGAACGGGTAACGGAACCAGGCGTCATATCCGTCCGGCGTGTCCGGCACGGCCCAGTTGTCGGTATCCGACCCGAACAGGATGCGTTTCTGATACTGCCGGAAGAAATCCCGCCATTCATCCGCCCGCTGCGAAAAATGATAATACATTTCCCCGCCGGGCGTAATATCGAGAAGCGCGTTCTGATGGCGCTCCATGAAAGCGCGCGCGCCTTCAAGATCGTCGGCGATGAAGTAGAAATGGCACAGGAGCAGATTCAGCCCCGGAAATCGTTCCAGGATCTCCTCGACTTCCTCGCGCTGGCACCCGAGCGTCAGATATGTTTCGTCATAAGCCGCCGGCTTTCCGTCCCTGCCGGGCCGCCACCAGTGACCCGGATCTCCCAGGTGCATGGTCACCGGGAAACCCTTTTGCTCGCATCGCCTCCA
>JAFZRB010000151.1 GCA_017620115.1 Clostridia bacterium
ATCGGGCCGACCAGCGTGAACATGAGCCCTATGCCGCCGTTCAGCATCCAGGCCGCGCTGGCCACGAAGTGGTTCAGCTCCTTCAGGAGCAGCGCCTTCTTCTGGCTCATGACCTTCATGGCCCGGCGCTCGTATTTGATCTTCACGCCGCCCTTGTTGCGCGTGGCGATCCCGATGAAGCTGCGCGAAAGCACGGCCATCACCGCCGCGAAGGGCAGCAGCACCGCCGCCAGGAACTTCGCGAACGCGCCGGCGTCGCCCGCGACGCCCTGGCCCAGCTGCCAGGCGCGCCAGCCCGCCGTTCTGATGAACGAGACTACCTTGTCTGAATTCTCCACGATCAGCCTCGGCATTTCCTCGCTGCGGCTGATGGCGAAGAAGTACAGCGCGAAGAACGCCACCGACACCACCAGCGACACGATGCTCTTGTTGCGCATGTGCGAGCCGATCCAGGCGAACAGCCAGCCGAATACGCACGACAGCGTGAGCGAGCCCAGCGGCAACAGGAAGACGCCCGCCGCGAACGCCGCCGCGCCGCCCGCCGTCGGCGGCTGGTTCATCCAGCACACCACGCCCGCGGGCAGCATCACCAGCGCCGTGAACAGAAGGTTCGTGAGATACAGAACGATCATGCGGCTCACCAGGATCATCCACGGCCGCACCGGCATGGACAGCAGCAGCTCGTTGTCGTTGGCGTCGTAGAGCTGGCTCTGCGTGGCGAAAACGCTGCCCGCGAAGCTGAGCGTCAGCGACAGGAACGCCGCCAGCGCGAAATACAGCGCCATCATGCCCATCGCGCTGAACGCGCCGTACAGCCCGTAGAACATCATGCCGAACAGCCCCGCATAGACCGCCACGATGTACACGCCCACGAGCGCGAACAGTATTTTCTTGCCCGCGCCGATTTTGCTTCCTTTTTTACGGCCCTTGAACAGGCCGCTGACGAGCGCCTTGAAGCGCACCGCCACCAGCGTCTTAAGCATTATCGCCCTCCAGTTCCAGGAAGACCTCCTCCAGCGACGCATCGCCGGAGACTTCCTCCAACGTCCCGTTCGCCACCAGCCTGCCCTGACGGATGATCGCCACGCGGTCGCACAGCTTCTCGGCCACCTCCAGCACATGGGTGGAGAAGAAGATCGCGCCGCCCGCGTCGCAGATGTCGCGCATGAGGCCCTTCACGATGTGCGAGGCCTTCGGGTCGAGCCCTACGAACGGCTCGTCCATGATGACCAGTTTGGGCTCGTGGATGAGCGCCGAAATGAGGGCCAGCTTCTGCTTCATGCCGTGCGAATAGGCCGACACCGGCTGCGCCAGATCCTCCGTGAGCTCGAACAGGTCGGCGTATCTGGCAATGCGCTCCTCGCGCTCGGCCTTGCCCACGCCGTACATATCCGCCACGAAGTTCAGATACTTCACGCCGCTGAGGAACTCGTACAGGTCGGGATTGTCGGGGATGTACGCCATCATCTTCTTGCAGGCGATGGGATCCCGCCGGATGGATACGCCGTTCACCGTGATTTCGCCCTCGTCAAAGGCCAGTATGCCGCAGCAGGACTTGATCGTGGTGGTCTTGCCGGCGCCGTTGTGGCCGATGAAGCCGTAGATCTCGCCCGGTTTAATATGCAGCGACAGATCATCCACCGCCGCCTTCGCGCCGTAGCGCTTTGTGAGATGTTCGATTTTGAGCATGTTGCATCCGCCTCTTTTCCTTCGGTTGTTCCTCCATTATAGCTTTTTTTCCCAGCCGCGCAAGCCTCGTCGTATGTAAACCGCCTTTTTGCGTCTGAGTTATACAGTTTTCGCTCCCATTGCGCACCCGGACGCACTGTTTGAGCATTCGCGGCGTTCCTCAAGGCCCGCTTGCCCGATTCTTTTATTCAATCGCCGCCGGCGTTAACGGACATAAAAAAGCGGTTCCGCGCAAACGGAGCCGCTTTCTGACAGGCGTATAAAAGGCGTTCAGTTTTCCTTCTGTCCCAGTATTTTGATCTCTTCGTTGTCGAAGAAGGCCGCGGCGCCGAAACCGGCGTTTTCCAGAGCGCCCAGCTGTTTGCCCAGCTTCTTCTGCTGGGGCAGCACGGTTACGGCATACTCGCCGCGCAGGCGGCCGGCCTTTTTGAGCACCTCGGCGAAATCCGCGTCGTCGCGGTACAAAAGCGCCAGCCGCTTCGGCACGGGCGCTTCGAAACGCTGCTCCGCGAGGATGCCGCAGATGCGCTCGAAACCGATGGAGAAGCCCACCGCGGGCACCTCCTGGCCGATGAACTTGCCGATCATGTGGTCGTAGCGGCCGCCGCCGGCGATCGCGCCGGAGAACGCCGCGCAGGTGACCTCGAACACCACGCCGGTGTAGTAGCCCTGCCCGCGCACCAGCGAGGGGGTGTACTCGATGGCGTAGCGGCCCTCCGCCAGGCGGCGCACGGTATCCATGATGCGGATGAGCCCTTCCGCCAGAGACGGATCGGGCAGATACCCGGCCACGCGCTCGATGGTAAAGTCGCCGCCCGCCAGGAATTCGTCCAGCGCCGCCACCGCCGCTTTGGGGCATTCCTTTTCGAGAAGCTCCGCCTTCACGCCTTCAGCGCCGATCTTGTCCAGCTTGTCGAAGGTAACGCACACGCTGTCCAGGCTCTCTTCCGAGAAGCCCATGGCGCTCAGCATGGCGCGCAGCATCCGGCGGTCGTTGATGTGAACGGTGAAATCGGAAAACCCGATGGCCATCAGGGCGCGGGCCGTCACGTCGATCAGCTCGATCTCCGCGTTCGCGCTTTCGTCGCCCAGTATGTCGATATCGCACTGCACGAACTCGCGCATGCGGCCCTTCTGAGGGCGCTCGGC
>JAFZRB010000022.1 GCA_017620115.1 Clostridia bacterium
CCTGGGTAATATTCTGCAGTATACGCCGCTGGGCACGCTGGCGGGCTCCGTGCTGGCCATCTATACGGGCATGGGCGACGTAAAGATGATCCTGATCGTACAGCTGATCTGGAATATCATACTCTGGCCGCTGGCCCTCTATTGCTTTGAACGCAGCCGGGAAAGGATCATGTCATATGGGGGATAAATCATTGTTCAGGCGTATGATGCGGTTTTACCGGCTCTACGCCCGTTTGGATTTCGGCTGGCTGATGCAGGATCCGCTTTCGTGCGGGGTCTATATTATTTCCGACATCGTCACCACAATATCGGCCATTTCCTCTGTGCTGCTGCTGGCGGTTCGCTTCGGTGGGATCGGCGGGCTGAACGAGGCGGAAACGCTGTTCATGCTGGGGTATTCCACGCTTGCGAACGGGGTATTCACCCTCTTTTTTGGAAACAACAACGTGGCGATGATTTCAAGGCGAATCGGCCGTTCGCAGATCGACCACATGCTGATTCAGCCCCTGCCGCTGCCCGCGCAGCTGGCCTGCGAGGGATTCGCGCCGGTGACCAGTATCGGCAAGCTGGCGTGCGCCATCGTGGTTCTGTGGATCTCCGTGGCGAAGCTGGGCGCCGAATTCACCTGGCAGGCCGTTCCCATGATGCTGCTTCTCATCCCCGCTACCTGCGGCATCCTGTTGGGCGTGAGTTACCTGATTTCTTCATTGGCTTTCCTTCAGCCCGTTTCCTGCGAGGAGATCTCCTCGATCATGATCAACGCCATGGAAATGCTGGGGCGTTTCCCGTTGAGCGGCGTCGGCGTGGTAATGAGAGCCCTTCTGATCAGCGTTTTCCCGGCGGGAATGATGGGCTGGTTCCCGGCGCTCGTGCTCTTGGGCAAGACGCCGCTCCTGCCAGGCCTTATCTGGCCGGTGTTCCTGTGCGTATTTCTCTGTATACTGGCTTCATTGACCTTTGAAAGGGGCATGAAACACTATGTCAAGGTTGGATCAAACCGATACAAAAAACTGGGACATCGCGGTTAAGCTGACGAACGTCAGCAAGGAATATGTACAGCCCCAGAGGGTCAGCGGAAACCTGATCAAACAGCTGCTTCATCCGGAAAAGAAGCGCATCCGCGCGCTGGTCGATGTTTCCTTTGAAATCAGGCGCGGCGAATTCGTCGCCTATGCCGGACCCAACGGAGCGGGCAAATCGACCACCTTCAAACTCCTGTGCGGCATGCTTTCTCCCAATTCAGGCACGGTTCGCACGCTGGAAATGGATCCTCTCAAAAAGCGGATTCCCATCATGAAGCGAACGGGCGTCCTGTTCGGCGGGCGGAGCGAGCTGTGGTGGGATCATCCGGTCGTCAGCAGCTTCGAATGGAAAAAAGAAGTGTGGGACATTCCCCGAGCCGTATACGACGAGATGCTTTCCTTTGCGGTAAAGACCCTGGAAATTGATTCGTTTATGCATGCGTTCGTGCGCGAATTGTCCTTTGGACAGAGAATGCGGGCGGAACTGGCCATGCTCCTTCTGCATGCGCCTGAACTCATATTGCTGGACGAGCCGACGATCGGCCTGGATGTGCTCAGCAAGCAGCACATGATCGAAATGCTGACCCAGTTGAACAAGCAGAAGGGAACAACGATCCTGGTGACTTCCCATGATATGGATGACCTGATGCGCATGGCGCGCCGGGTGGTCATGATCAATCACGGGCAGGTGGCGTTTGACGGCGACTTCCAGGAGCTCATGGCGCGCTCGGGTTCACTGAGGCGGTTTACGGTGACCGCGACGCATCCCTTGCGGATCGCCGGCGTGGACTCTATCCGTCAGGATGGCGACCAGTATGTCTTTGAGGTGGATACGCTGAAGACGCCCATGCGGGTCATCATACAGGAACTGATGCAGCAGGAAGGAATCGAGGATATCGAGAGCGAGCACGCACCCATAGAGGATGTCATTGCCCGCCTCTATGAAGAATGGAATAACGGGAAAGGACAATGAGTTGACCGTGCGCACGGGAAGCCTTCGGCGGCGGCATGAAACGCCCCTTCCCCGCCATTGACTCCCTTCGCGCCGTGTGCTATCATATAGCCAAGCGGCATATCACATATGGAAAGAAGATGATTTCCCATGGCAAACATCACCATTGACTTCTCCAGGAAGACAGGCGCGATCAAGCCGATGCACTCAGTAAACAACGGCCCCGCGGGTTCCCGCGTGCGAGGGACCTCCAACTTCGATCTGTACAAGGCGGCGGGCATTCCTTTCGCCCGCAACCACGACGCCTCCTTCTTCGCAGGCTATGGCGGAGAGCACACCGTGGACGTGCACCGCATCTTCAAGCGCTTTGAGGCCGACGAGAACGACCCCGCCTCCTACCTCTTTGAATCCACCGACTACTATGTGAAGAACACATTGGAGACCGGCACGAAGATATACTACCGGCTGGGCGCGTCCATCGAACACGGGCAGAAATACGGAACCTATCCGCCCGCGGACTTTGCCAAGTGGGCGCGTATCTGCGAACACATCATCCGCCACTACAACGAGGGATGGGCGAACGGCTTCGAGTACGGCATTGAGTACTGGGAGATCTGGAACGAGCCGGATTGCCGCAATGCCGACGGCTCTAACCCCTGCTGGCAGGGCACGGATGAGCAGTTTGTCGAATTCTTCACCACGGTCATCCGCTACTTAAAGGAGCGCTTCCCGAACCTCAAGTTCGGCGGGCCGACCTTCTGCTCCGCCTTCAACGACCGCTTCAACGACCTGATCTTCTCCGAAATGCAGAAGCAAGGGCTGCCGCTGGACTTCTTCTCCTTCCATGGCTACGCGCGCGATCCACATTTCTATGCGGAGTCCGCCATTAAGGCTAAAGCCGTGATGGAGAAGTACGGCTATCCTGATGCGGAGATCATCCTGAACGAATGGAACTACATCAGGGGATGGCTTGGAGAGGATTGGACGTATTCGCTGCGCATGGAAAAAGGCCTCAAGGGCGCCTCCTTCATCGCCGCCTCGATGATCTGCGCGCAGAACTCGCCCATGACCCACTTCATGTA
>JAFZRB010000152.1 GCA_017620115.1 Clostridia bacterium
GCCGGCCCTGCGCCGGGCGCGCCGCCTCGCCCGCCGGCTCGGCCGCTGCGCGATCGAAGGCTACCGCGACGATCTCGGCCAGGCCGCGCTGCGCCGGCTCGCGCCGGAGGAGGCGGCTTTCGTCCCTTTTCCGGGCAAAAAAGGGTTCGTGAATTGAAAACACTTTGAAAACACCGCCTCTTCGCACAAAATGGGGCTTGTCATACGATGGACAAGCGTGTATAATATATAAGAACTGCGTCTAGCGCAACATTATTTCATGCTTGAAAGGACGATATCTCATGAGGACACGCATCTGGAAACTGACCGCTCTTGTGATGGCGCTGCTGCTGGCCCTGACCGGCTGCAGCCTGATCGAAATCGATCAGGAAATGGATAACGCGGAAGCCGTCGCCACGGTGAACAGCGCCACCATCACCAAGGGCGAAGTGAAAAATACGTACGAGTATTATCAGAACTACTACGCCTACATGAACTACTACTACACCGGCAGCAGCGACATCAGCAGCCAGCTGGAGTCCATCAAGGACACCGTGCTCGAGCTGTTCATCCGCAACGAGCTGGTCAAGCAGAAGGCCGCCGAGCTCGGCCTCGACACCCTCACCGACGACGACAAGGCCACCATCGAAGAAAAGGCCGCCGGCGAACTGGAAGACTACATCGCCGACGAGCTCGAGGACGGCCACATCGACACCGAAGGCCTGAGCGAGGAAGAAATCCGCGCCGCCGCGCTCGCCCACCTCGAGGAGAATGGCGTGACGCTCGACGCCCTGATCGAGAGCGACACCGCCAGCTTCATCGCCGACCGCGTGCGCGAGAACGTCATCTCCGGCATCTCCGTCGATGACAGCGAGATCCAGGAAGCCTTCGATAAGGAAGTCGCCGACGACGAGAGCTCCTTCTCGAGCAGCACCTATCTCTATGAGCTGTACCGCTCCAACGGAACCGCCATTTACTGGAATCCCGAGGGCTACCGCACCGTGAAGCACATCCTGCTCAAGATGAGCGACGACCAGAAGAGCGAGCTTACCGCGCTGGATGACGAGCTGGACGGCGTTCAGGACATGATCGACGCGCTCGAGAATCCCTCCGAGGAAGCGGACGCCGATGCCGCTGAGGAAGCCACCGAGGAAGCCGAGCCCGCGCTCACGCTCGACGAGCTCACCGCCCGCAAGGCCGAGCTGGAGAAGAAGATCGAGGACAAGAAGGCCGAAATCATCGCCTCCTTCTCCGACAAGACCGACGAGATCTACAAGAAGCTCGAGGAAGGCGCTTCCTTCGACGATCTGATGGCCGAATACGGCGAGGATCCGGGCATGCAGTCCGAACCCAGCATGACCGAAGGCTACTATGTGGCCGAAGGCTCCACCATCTGGGAGGACATCTTCACCGAGACCGCCATGGCGCTCGCGAAGAAGGGCGACGTGAGCGAGCCCGTGCTGGGCAGCAACGGCGTGCACATCATCTATTACAACGACGACGTGACCCCCGGCGCGATCGACATCGCCACCGTGCGCGACGACCTGGCCGCTTCCCTGCTCTCCACCAAGCAGGACGACGCCTACGAGGCCGAGTATCAGAAGTGGTACAGCGCCGCGAAGATCAAGAAGTATCCCAACCGCATGAACTACTGATCGGACAGCAATCCATCTTCCCCGCCGCCCGGGCTTTCGGACGGCGGGGTTTTTGTCGCTTCAAAGCCCCCGATTCAACCGACGGTTGCAACCAGCGGTTGCAAATCCGGATTCAACCAACGGTATCTTGCTTTTTCCGCGCCGTTCTGCTATGCTCAGAACACCGGAGCGCGCCGGAGACCACCACGCCGAAAGGGTGAATCGCCATGTTCAGACCGCATAAGCCCACCATTCCCCGCCCCCGCTGGCAGGCCGAGACGATCTATCCGCGGCAGCGCGGCGGCGCGCCTCATGACGCCTGCGCGCCGGAGCTGCTGCCCCGCCATATTGACCTCACGCTGGACGGTCCGCTTTGCCAGCTGTTTCCTGAATTGTTCCGATAAGCTTTCTGCCGAAAGGATGATAAATTATGCTGAACCCGCAAATCATTTCTGAAAACATCGTGTTCCTTCGCCAGCGCGCCGGCCTCACGCAGCAGGAACTGGCCGCCCGCGCCAACGTCACCCACCAGGCCGTCTCAAAATGGGAGAACGGCTCCTCCATTCCCGATCTGCAAACGCTCATGACGCTTTCCCGGCTGTTCGGCGTCACGCTGGACGAGCTGCTCACCGAGGCGCTGGCTGAGCGCAGGGACGCCGCGCCCGAAGCGGCGGCCGCGCCGCAGCCTGAGCCGGACGAGCCCAAAGAAGCGCCCGCCGCGCGCGAACGGGAACCTGCCGTGAAGCTGAACGACCTAGTCGCGCTCGCGCCGTTCATGCCCGGCGCGCGGCTTGGCCGCCTCGTCATGGAACAGATCGACAGCGTAACGCCCGAAAGCCTCGTGCCTCTCGCGCCCTTCCTGGGGCGGCAGGCGATGGACGAAATCGCCGCGCGGATGGACTTTTCCGACATCACGCCGGGCCGCCTCATCGCGCTCGCGCCGTTCATGAGCCGCGCCGCGCTGGACGCCGCGTTCCGCCGTATGGACGCGAAGGCGATCACATCAGACCAGATCGCGGGGCTCGCGCCTTTCCTCTCCCGCGAAACGCTCAGCGCGATGGTCGAGCGCATGGATCCTCCCGCCGCGCCCGGCCAGCTCGCCGCGCTGGCGCCCTTCCTCGATCGGGGCACGCTGGGCGACATCGTGAGCCGCGTCGGCCAGCTTTCCATGGGCGCGCTCACCGCGCTCGCGCCCTTCCTCTCCCGCGATACCATCAGCGCGCAGCTGGATAAGCTGCGCAGCCGCGAGGACGACGACGCCGGTCCCGCCAGACAGTCCGCTGCCTCCGGCGCGAGCGCGCAGAGCCGCCTGGCGCTGCGGCTGGCCGAGAAAGGCGATTTCGACGAGCTTGAGGACATCTTCCCCCGCCTCGACGAGGACACGCGCCTGAAGATCGTCGACATGGCGCTCGACGCGGACGAAACCGACTTCCTCGACGGACAGTTCAGCCGTCTGCCGGCGGACGCCCAGCGCCGCGTCGCCCTGCGACGCGCGGAAAACGGCGACTTTGACGAGATCGAGGACATCTTCCCCCGCCTCGACGAGCAAACCCGCGCACAGATCGTCGACATGGCGCTCGACGCGGATGAAACCGACTTCCTCGACGGACAGTTCAGCCGCCTGCCTGCGGACGCCCAGCGCCGTATCGCAATGCGACGCGCGGAAAACGGCGACTTCGACGAAATCGAGGACATCTTCCCCATGCTGGACGAGGACACTCAGCTGAAGCTCCTCGACATGGCCCTCGACGCGGACGAAACGGATTTTTTGGAAAACGTCCATGCGCTCCGCATCCTCCCGCGGCGGGCCGGCGAGGAAAAGCGGGCTGAAGCGGCCGCCCAGGCTGACGAGGCCGGCGAACGCGCCGCCGCGGAAAAGGCCCTCCTGAAGGCGCGGCGGGGCGATTTCAGCGCCGCGCCGCGGCTGTTCGACCGCATGACCAGCGGGCAGTAGGACGAAATCGTGCGGCTGGCCATCGTATTCGACAACACGGATTTCCTGATCGACTGCATTGAAGACATTCCTTCGGATTCGCTGGAGACGCTGTGCTTCTCGCTGGCGCGCATGAATGAGACGGAGCGCCTCGCGCCTTTCATGGCGCGGCTGCGGCCGGAAACCCGCGCGCGGGTGGAAAGAATCCTCGCGGAAAGGGATTGACAAAATCCGACAGACAGGCGCGCGCCGTTCGGACAGCCGACCGGCGCGCGTTTTTCTCATTTCCTTGCATTTGTCCGGCGTTTGCGCTATACTGAATCCATCCTTCACGAAAGCGGGGCGAACCCATGACCGCGCTCGAGATCCTCCGCCGCTATTTCGGACACGACGCCTTCCGGCCCGGCCAGAAGGAGGCTGTCGAAGCGCTGCTCGCGGGCCACGACGTGCTGGGCGTCATGCCCACGGGCGCGGGCAAGTCGGTGTGCTATCAGGTGCCCGCGCTGGCGCGGCCCGGCGTCGCGCTGGTCATATCCCCGCTCATCTCGCTGATGAAGGACCAGGTGGCCGCGCTCATCCAGGCGGGCGTTCCGGCGGCTTACATCAACTCCTCGCTCACGCCCGGCCAGATGAACACCGCGCTGCGCCGCGCAGCGCAGGGGCAGTACAGGATCATCTATGTCGCGCCGGAACGGCTCGCGACGGACGACATGGCCATCCTCGTCCAGCAGGTTGGCATATCACTCATAGCCGTGGACGAGGCGCACTGCGTCTCCCAGTGGGGCCAGGATTTCCGGCCCAGCTACCTCGGTATCGCCCGCTTCATTACGAGCCTTCCGCAGCGGCCGCCCGTAGGCGCGTTCACCGCCACGGCCACCTCGCGTGTGCGCGAGGATATCGTGCGCCTGCTGGCGCTCGACGATCCCCTCGCCCTGTCCACCGGCTTCGACCGGCCAAACCTGTTCTTCGACGTAGTCGAGCCGAAGGACAAGACCGCCTTCGTGATCGACTACGCGAAGCGTCATGAGGGCCAGAGCGGCATCATCTACTGCGCCACGCGCAAATCAGTCGAGGCCCTCTGCCAGAGCCTGCGTTCGCGCGGCCTGCCCGCCACGCGCTATCACGCCGGGCTGGACGACGATGAGCGCCGCCGCAACCAGGATGATTTCGTGTATGACCGCGCGCCGGTCATGGTCGCCACGAACGCCTTCGGCATGGGCATCGACAAATCGAACGTGAGCTACGTGCTGCATTACAACATGCCGAAAAACCTCGAGAGCTACTATCAGGAAGCCGGGCGCGCCGGCCGCGACGGCGAACGCGCCGAGTGCATCCTGCTGTTCTCGCAGGGCGACGTGCAGACCGCGCGGTTCCTGCTGCGCGGCGGCGAGGAAAACGAAGCGCTCACGCCGGAGGAGCGCGAGGCGGTCTACCGGCAGGACATGCGCCGCCTCGAAAGCATGGTGGGCTATTGCCGCACGGACGGCTGCCTGCGCGCCTGTATCCTCAACTACTTCGGCGAAGAAAACCCCGGGCGCTGCGGCAACTGCGGGCACTGCGTGGGCGATTTTGTCACGGAGGACATCACCCGCCCCGCTCAGGCCGCGCTGGACGCCGTCGCCCAGATCGAGCGGCGGTATCGCGCGGGGCTCGGACTCGCCGCCGTCACGCACGCGCTCTGCGGCAGCCGCGACCGGCGCACGCTGCAGCTTGGGCTGGATCGCATGCCCTTCTACGGCGCGCTGCGCGAGCTCGGCCAGGACAGGCTCCGCGCGGTCATCGGGTTTTTGATGAACGGCGGCATGCTGCGCCAGACGGACGGTGATTACCCCGTTCTGCGCCTCACCGACGCGGGCCGCGAGGCGCTCGCGGAAGGGCGCGCGTTCGCCATGCGCGCGCGCAGACAGGAAAAGCCGGCCCGTCCCGCCCGCGCCGCAGCGCCCGTCGCGCACGAGGACGACGAGGATCTGCTGTCGGCGCTGCGTTCGGCCCGGCTCAGGCTGGCGCAGAAGGAAAGGGTGCCGGCTTACATCATCTGCAACAACGCGGCCCTGGCCGATATGGCGCTCAGGCGCCCGCACACGCCGGAGGAATTCCTCGCTGTGAACGGCATCGGCGAATTCAAGGCCGCGCGCTATGGCAAGACGTTTCTCGATGTCATAGCGGAATATGAAAAGGGCTCGTGAAGAAAACGGCGTCCGTCAGCCGCCCAGCGCGCCCAGCGTGCGCAGCATGACCTGGGCGTAGGCGCGGGAGAGGAAATCGTTGGGATGGTTGACGTTGTTGCCCGTCATGTCGCGGAAGGGCTTGCGGCGCAGCAGGTCGCGGTGGAAAGTCGTCATGTCGGCGACGGCCACGCCCTCCCGCTCCAGCGCCAGCATGGGAGCCAGGTAGTCGGCCTGGCAGCCCAAGAATCCCCGCACCTCGCGGTTGGCCAGCGTGGTGGCGATGAGCACGAATTCGCATCCGGGATTTTCGGCGGAAACCACCGCCATGATGGCGCGGAGGTTGTCGATGAACGTTTCCGGCGGCATACGGCCGGAACCGTCGTTCATGCCGAAGCCGAGCACGCACAGATCGGGACGCTGCGCCGCGCCGTTCTCCCGCGCGGTCTCGCGGCCCCAATCGCTCGTCTTGCCGCCCACGGAGGTGTTCAGAAGGCGTATGCCCCGCGTGCCGTAAAACCCGGCAAGCCCGTCGACGGTCAGGTCGTACCAGGGCTTCTGAAAGGGCGGCGCGCCGGTCACGCCGCTGGCATTGACCCCGGTCGAAATGCTGTCGCCGAATATGAGCAGCCTCAGCGGCGCGCCTTCCCGCAGACGCTTCGCCGTCTTCGGAAGGCGATCCAGCTTGCACGCGGGCACGGCGCCGCGCCAGGCGTCCGCATGGCGATAGCTCACCACAATCTGCCGCCTGTGAAAATAAGCGCCTTCCCCGAACCGGATCCAGCCGCCCGCGCTGTGCGGAAAACACCGGCCTTTTTCCTCTTCGGGAGGATAATAATCATCCCAGTCCATAACCGGAATGGCCGTGCCCTCCGGCAGGCGCAGCGAGCCGTTTTCGAGCGTATAATCCCGGCCCGGCTGATACGCGGTTTCGAGCGTCGCGCTGCGCACGGAGAGGATCTCGTCGGCATGGTACAACAGCGGCATGAGCGCCGCGCTTCCGTCTTCGCCGCGCACGGGGAGCAGGGATTCGTTGGTCATCACATCGCCTTCCCAGAAAGGCGAAAGCAGCGCGTCCATACAATCAGCCTCCTTGCCGGGTATACTGAATGACAACTAACCCACGGCCTTTATTTCTTTTCCTTCACGTGCGCGCGCACCGCGTTCGACACGCGCAGGTAGTCGTTTGTGAGAATGCAGTCGATACCCATGTCGATGTAGCGCACGGCCTCGTCCGGATCGTCGGCATAGAACACGTTGCACAGGATGCCGTTTTTCTTCGCCAAATCCACGGAGGACTGATCGAAATACGGCTTGAACAGCTGCACCTTCTGCGCGCCTACGGCCAGCGCCCGGTTGGGCATGGCGAGCATGTCGGTCTTGTTGCCGTCCCAGCCCACGCACAGATTGATCTCCGGCGCGACCTCGTGGAAGCCCTTCAGCCGGCTGTCGTTCGAGGACATCATGTAGCAGTGCTTCTCCGCGCCGTACTGGCGGATAAGTCCGGCGATCTTCCCGAACATGGGATCGTCGCTTTTGCTGTCCCAGATCTTCACGTGGATGTTCATGATCGTCGTACAGGCGAATTTCTTCAGGATATCCTCGAAACGGATAATTCTGAGGCCCCTGAAATGCTCGTCCTTCTTTACGCCGAAATCGAAAGCCTGCAGCTCCTCGAAGGTGTAGTCGCCTATGCGGCCCGTGCCGTCCGAAACGCGGTCCAGCGTGTTGTCGTGGCTGGACACCAGCTCGCCGTCCTTCGTGCTCCAGATGTCGAACTCGATTTCCTCAGCGCCCAGCGCCACCGCCGCGCCGAAAGCCGGCATGCTGTTCTCCGGGGCGATGGAGTTGAAGCCGCGGTGCGCGCAGATGCGGGGATAAGGCAGGTGATCGTCGTCGGCCAGCATCATGCTGCCCGCCGGGCGGTACAGCCAGGGCCGGCGGCCCTCGTCGATGTACTGCCAGTGCTGCTTCATCGCGCCCTTGAAACCCGCGGGTTTGAGGTATTTCTTGCGCGGGTCGATTTCGGCGACGCCCAGGCCCACGTCGTTTTTCATGTCCAGCAGCATTTCGCCGTCCGGAGCGACCACCATACTGCAGCCGCACACCTTGGAATCCTCGCCCATCGACACGGCCGAGCGCACCAGGTACGCGCCCGTGTTGTAGCTGAGGAAGCGGCCTATGATCTCCAGCGCGCCGTGCGTGTCGGTGCGCTGATGCGAGCAGCCGACGACGATGTCCACGTTCTGACGCGCCAGCGCGGCGAAGCCCTCGTACATATAAAAATCGTAACACGTCATGAAGCCTATGCGCAGCCCCTCGGCCTCGATCATATACGGCGGCCGGTAATCATAGCTGTAAGCGCAGTCCAGCCCGTTGCCGCCCTGCGCGAAGGTTTTCACCTCGGAAGGGGCCGGATGCGCCTTCAGGTAGACGCCGATCTCGTTGCCCTCGCGGTCGAAAGCGTGGGTGGCGTTGGCCCATCCCGCGTCCGTCTTCTGCGCGTAGTTGGCGAACAGGAGCGCATGGCAGCGCTTCGCGGTTTCAGCGGCCTTCCGCGCGATGACCGCGTTATACTTTTCCACACAGGCGAGGAAGGCGTTTCCGTCCGGCGTGGCGACGGGCACGTCGCAGTACTCGGGCAGCACGATCAGGTCGAGGCTCCCGTCGCAGCGGTCTGTCAGCGCGAGCATCTCGTTGAAGCAGGCGTCGGCGTCGGCATAGTTCATCGAATAGCGCGGCTGAATCACACAAACCTTCATGATGGATCCTCCTGTTTCTCGTCTCCGTGAGTTGTGTCTCCTGATAACGCCGGCATGACGCATGCGTCACGCTTCCCCGCCGCCGTTCCATATCGCGCGAATCAGCCGCCTGTCGGCCTCGGCCATGGCGGGGGCGTCGATGCGCTTCAGGTCATCCAGCGCCACCGGCGCGCCGACTGTGATCTCGTTGCGGCGGAACAGCTTCAGCGGGCCCTTCACATGGATAGGGATCACCGGCACGCGGGCGCGCAGCGCGATGATGGCCGCGCCGGATTCCAGCTGACGATGGTCGTCCTGCTTATAACGGTGCCCCTGTGGGAAAATGCCCAGCACGCCGCCCTCCTTCAGGATGGACAGGCTGGTGCGCATGGCGCTCATGTCGCTGGCGCCGCGCGCCACGGGAAACATGCCCAAATGCCTGAAGAACCAGGCCAGCGCCCTGTTGCTGAACAGCTCCTGCTTGGAAATATAGCGGATATAGCGCCGCGTCGAGATGGCGATGAACACCGGATCGAACATGTGAACGTGGTTGCTGCACAGGATCGCCGGGCCCTCAGCGGGGATGTTTTCCTTTCCATCCACGCGGAAGGGATACAGGAAGTGCAAAAGCGGCGTGGCGAGCGCGCGGCATACATAGTAGAAGCGGTTCTCCTTCATGCGCGCCGCTCCTCCATTCTCTGCTTCGCGAGGCCCACAATGGCTGAAACGACCTCATCCACCGTCATGTCGCTCGAATCCAGCAGCACGGCGTCCGCCGCCTGCACCATAGGCGAGGCTGCGCGCGTGGCATCGTTGTGGTCGCGCTCCTTGATCTCGGAGAGCAGCTGTTCATAGGGCACCTCCTGCCCTTTCCGCTGCAATTCGAGGAAGCGGCGCCGCGCGCGCACCTCCGCGGCGGCCGTCAGGAAAACCTTGACAGGCGCGTCCGGCAGCACCTTTGTGCCGATGTCGCGGCCGTCCATGACCACGTCCGCGCCCGCGGCGATTTCCCGCTGGCGCGCCACCATCAGCTCGCGCACGGCCACGACAGCCGACACGGCTGAAGCCGCCGCGGAAACCGCGTTCTCCCGAATGGCCTGCGAGACGTCCTCGCCGCAGAGGTACACGCGCTGCGCGCCGTCCACATAGCGCACGTCCACCAGCGCCTGCGGCGCGTGCGCGGCGACGAGCGCCGCGTCGTCCAGCGGAACGCCCTGCCTCAGCATATAGAGCCCCACGGCGCGATACATCGCGCCTGTATCCAGATAAATGGCGTTCAGCGCCTGGGCGACACCCTTCGCGACGGTAGACTTTCCCGCTCCCGCCGGCCCGTCGATCGCAACGGCAAAATGCTTACTCATCTGCTGATCCTCCAATCTGTTCTTCCGCAGCGCATTTCCCGGCCAGCGCGCCGGTCGAGAAGGCCAGCTGCAGGTTGAAGCCGCCGGTCAGAGCGTCGATGTCGATGGTCTCGCCGGCAAAATACAGCCGCGGCACGCGCTTCGATTCCATGGTCGAAGGGTTGATGTCCGCCGTGACAACGCCGCCGCGCGTCACGATGGCCTCCTCCAGGCCGCGAAGGCGCTTCACGGTCAGCGGCATGGCGCGCAGCAGGCGCGCGATGGATCTCCGGCCCTCCTGCGTGAGCGCGTTGGCCGGCAGCGCGGGCGATAACCGCGCGAGCTCCAGCACGGCGAGTCCCAGCGCGTGGGGCTCCAGCCCGTCCATCACGGTGGCCAGCTGTTTGCGCGAGAGCTCCGTGAGATCGCGCACCAGCCGCCTGTCCAGCGCGGCTTCGTCCAGCGCGGGCTTGAGGTTGATCTCCATGCGCACGCCCGCCGGCTCCTCCGGCAGCATGCTGGACAGCGTGAGCGCCAGCGGGCCGGAGATGCCGAAATGCGTGAGCAGCAGCTCGCCCTGCTCGCAGTAAAAGCGCTTGCCTTTGGCGTTGAACGCGCTCAGCGCCACGTTTTTGAGCGTCAGCCCGCTCAGCGGCCAGGGCCATGTCTCCTCGGTCTCGATGGACGTAAGCGCGGGCAGGGGCGGCTTCGTGCGGTGGCCCGTGGCCTCCGCCATGGCCCATCCGTCGCCGGTCGAGTCGGTGGACGGATAGCTCTGGCCGCCCGTGGCCACGATCACGGCGTCCGCGCGGTACATCCTGCCCGTTTCCGTCGCGACGCCCGCCGCCGCGCCGTCTTCGCCGAGCATGATCTCCCGCACCCGTGTGTTCAGATATACGTTCACATGCAGGCGCGCCATCTCGCGCTCCAGCGCGCGGGTGATGTCGCTGGCGTGATCGGACGCCGGGAATACGCGCTCGCCGCGCTCCACCTTGAGCGGCACGCCGCGCTCCTCGAAAAAGGCCATCAGCTGCGCGCTGTTCAGGTTGCTGAGCGCCGCGTAGCAGAAGCGCGGGTTGCGCTGGATCGCGCGCATGAAACCGTCCTCGCTGGCGGCGTTGGTCACATTGCAGCGGCCTTTGCCGGTGATGTAGATCTTTTTGCCCAGCTTTTCGTTGCGCTCGATGAGCGTCACGCGCGCGCCGCCGCGGGCAGCGCAGACGGCGGCCATCATGCCCGCCGCGCCGCCGCCCACCACGATGATCTCACTCATTGGCGGTTTTATCCTTTCCCAGATAGACGTGGTATTCGTCCCAGATGCGTTCCATCTCTTCAAAGTAGTTGGCGACCTGCTGGCGGCGGCGTTGGCCCAGCGCCACGATCAGCGCGTTGATGAGCGACAGCGGCGCGACCAGCGAATCGACGAACGACGCCATATCCGATTTGGCCGTGAGGCACAGGTCGGCCTCGGCGTGCAGCGGTGAAAGCGGGCCGTCGGTGATGGCCACGAGCTCCGCGCCGCGGCTCTTGGCGAAGGCCATCGCCTCGATGGTGCGGCTGGAATAGCGCGGGAAGCTGATGCCGATGAGCACGTCGTCCTCCCCGATGCGCGCCAGCTGCTCGAAGACGTCGCTCACGCCGGAGGTGACCAGCTGAACGTTGCTGAAGATGAAGCCCAGATAATGCGCCATGAACTGCGCGAGCGGCGCGCTGGCGCGCTGCCCGAGCACATAGATGCTCTTGGCGCGCAAAAGCTGCTCGACCACGTTCTCGAACACGGTGGTGTCCAGCTCGTCAATGGTCGTGCGGATATTCTGCATGTCGGCCTTGAGCACCTTGCCCAGCACCTGCGCCTGATCCATATCGGAGGTCATTTCAAAGCGCTGGCTGGCCGTCAGCCGGTGGCGGATGAGCTCCTGCAGCGCCTTCTGCAGCTGGGGATAGCCCTCGTAGCCCAGCGTTGAGGCAAAGCGCACCACGGTCGATTCGCTCACGCCCACGTATTCGCCCAGCTTGGAGGCCGTCATGAAGGCCGCCTTATCGTAGTGGGTCACGATGCATTCAGCGATGCGCCTGTGGCTCTTGGAGAGCTTCCTGCCGCTTTGGTTCAGCCGCTGAATCAGTTCCTGGGCGTCGCCCATATTCTTTTCCATAATTCTGCTCACATACCTTCCGGAGTGTTGATACGGTTTTATTATACCCCAATCGCCGGATTTTTGCAAGAAAAACCTCCTGTTTATCAAAATTCCGCGTGAAAAGAATCCAAAACGGGCCAATTTTGCAGGTCTGTCCGCGCGTCGTGCATTTTTGACCGGGCGCGCGTATGCTTTGGCGGACCTTGCATATATGGACAAGGTTCCCGCCAATCAAAGAAACGCGGCCCGCGACGCCGGAAACGGGCCGCGGGCCATGAAGACGCTATGAAAGAGGTTGGAAACGCGGGGCCGCGGCGATCACGGCCCGTCCTCGTCATCTTCCGGCCGGCCGTAATAAAGCATCGCGCTGTATCGGGATTGGGCTTCCCGGCTGGCCTTTTTCTCGCGCCACGCGTCGATCTCGGCGCATATGGCGAGCATCTCGTCGACGAGCATTTCCTCGCTGTTCGGATGCGCCTGGCGGATATACGAGGTCATGCGGTCTATCGCCCTGGGGCTTTTCAGCTGCCTGGCCATCAGCTCGGCCAGTTCGGCGTGAAAGCCCAGCCCGGTCACGGCCGCGACCAGCCTGTCCCGCGATTTGGCCCATATTTCCTGATTCGGCGTCATGCGCTCCGCCTCCATGAGGAACCTTCTTTTCGGTGGTTTCCGACCCGTATTGTAGCATGAGCGCCGCCGCCCTGTCAACGGCCGCAGGGCATATTGACAGGCGGAGCGGAATGGACTATCATATGACTGTCCGGAAACGCGGATCGATTCGCAAAATGCGGCTGTATGGAAGGAGATATCTGAATGACTGCGCATATCGAGAAGGGCCTCTGGCCCGTCATGCTCACGCCCTTCACGGCGGCGGGCGAAATAGACTACGCCTCCCTTGAGCGTCTGATCGACTGGTATGAGAAAAACGGCGCCACGGGCCTGTTCGCGGCCTGCCAGTCCAGCGAGATATTCTTCCTGAGCCTTCGCGAGCGCGTGGAGCTGGTGCGCTTTGTAAAGGCGCACGCGCACGTTCCGGTCATCGCTTCCGGCCACACATCTTACGGCCTGAACGACCAGATCAACGAGCTGAAGGCGATCGCCGGGGCGGGGCCGGACGCGCTGATCCTCATCACCAACCGGCTTTGCCCGGCCGGACGGCAGGGAGAATCCATACTGCCCGCGGTCGATTCGATCATGGCCGCCCTGCCGGCGGACATGCCGCTGGGCTTTTACGAATGCCCCTATCCCTTCAAGCGCCTGATCAGCACGGACGAGCTGAAACGGTGCGCCGATACGGGCCGTTTCGCTTTCATGAAAGACACCTGCTGCGACATCGGCGTCATCGGAGAACGGCTCGCGGCCATTCGGGGCAGCGCTCTGGCGCTCTACAACGCGAACACGACCACGCTGCTCGCCTCGCTGCGGCTGGGCGCGGCGGGCTTCTCCGGCGTGATGATGAATTTCCACATGGATCTCTATCGCGAGCTCGCGCGGCGGTGGGACACCGAGCCGGACAAAGCCGAAACGCTGCAGGGCTTCCTGACCGGATTCTCCGAGATCGAGCGGCAGTATTATCCCGTGAACGCCAAGTATCACCAGAAGGTCATCGAGGGCGTCTTCGAGGACGCATTCGCCCGCGTCGCGCCTCAGGAGGGCCTCACTGCCACGTTCCGCGACGAGGTGCATCAGATGCATCGCGCCGCCTGCTTCCTCCGGGAAACGCTGCTCAAATGAAAAACAAAAGAAAGGCCGTTCAGGCAGCCGCGCCCCGCGTCGCTTTCGTGACGCGGGGCGCTTGTCTGTATGCCTTCGCGATGACCGCCGCCGGGCGGGATTAGCCGGGTCGGTTTTCAGCTTCGCCGCAAAGAAGGTCGATGAATACGGATTCATGCGGCGCGATGGCCAGCCGAATTTCCCGGACGACGCCTCCTTTTTTGCCGGACAGCAGCGCACGGTCGCTCCTGACTCCGGTCACGTCGGGCATATCCAGGCGGACCGTCGTCTGGTGGACGCCGTGTTCGCGGTTGTCGAAGGGGGTGTAGTCGATGACCAGCAGCTCCCGTTTGCCGCTCTCCGTCTCAAAGAGGGTGACGGCGGCGTGGTTGTCAGCCACGGCCAGGGGCCTGGAAAGCGCGCGCAGCATGTCCCTGAGCAGCTTGCGCACCAGGCGGCCCACGGTGTGCGGCGCGCTGGCATGAACGGTCGCGGGAGAATCCGCGCAGCCCAGGCTGGTCACGGAAACGTTCAGAAGCAGCGTTCGCTTCGTGCGCAGGGCCAGGGGTTCGCCGCCGCCGGATACCAAGACGGCCTCCGCCCCGGACGGGCGGTACAGCAGCGTGTCGGGGACGGCGCGGACGTATTCCCGCTCCCCGTCGTAGAGGACGGAGGTGACTTCCGTTTCCGTTTCCGCGCGTTCAACGCCGAACAGATCCTCCAGGCCGTCCACGCGGGAAACGGCCACGAGGTTCACGCCCGCCTCGAACAGGCGGCGAATCTGCTGGCGCTGCTCGTCGGAGGCGTCCGCCAGGCTGGGCAGCACCAGGAGGTCGCATTCGTCGGCCGTCAGGGTGGAAAGGGCGTCGTATCTGAGCGCGAAGCCATTGGGCAGGCCGGCTTCGCGGCTGCAGTCGTGAATCAGCCCGTGTCCGACGTCGCACCGGTTGATCATGTATGTGCCGCGGACGCTCTCGTTCTCCTCGAAAACGGTGAAAACATCCTCCTGATCGGTGTATTCGGCCAGAAAAGCCATGCTCTTCAGGGGCCGGGCGGGTTTGTTCTCCACGACGTAGCGCCAGTCCCGCACCAGCTGATCCATAAAGTCTCCCGGATAGTCGCTCCGATGGAAGCCGTAGGTGTTCCAGTAGTGGAAGCCGTCGGGCCGCTTGTAGGCGGTGTTGAAAACGAACTCGAAAGCGTGCGTGGCGTTTTCATAGGCCTGTATGGAGTAAGCGCCCATGGGGGCGTGGGCGTATTTGACCGCGCCGTCGATGCAGCCGCCGCGGCTGCCCTTATACTGCTCGGGATAGAGCACGAGGCCGGGCGCCGCCAGCAGAATCTGCATCACCATGAACGGGCCGCGGTAGGTGGGATAGGAGCAGGAGAAGGGATAATCCTCAAACACGCAGAAGCCCGTGAAGCAATCCCGCGCGACAGCCTCGCCGTCGCTGAAGCCGAACGCCTTCAGGGTATGGGCGGTCTGCGTGGGGGTCACATAGGCGTTCATGGGGCCGTAGAGGGCGCGCCTGGTGCGGGGATTGTATTTTTTCAGCGTCTCGTTGTAATTGCGCAAAATCTCCATGCCCCGGGCGTTCTGATACGCGATCCACTGCGAGGGGAACTTTTCCATCAGCTCGCGGAAGCACTCAAAGGTGAATTTAATGCCGGGACGATAGCTGATCCGCTCCGCGATCTGCGGATTCTCCGCCAGGAACTGATTCAGGATCTCCACGCGCACCTGCTCGCGCATCATAAAGTTGTTATAGTTGAAATGATCCTGCCGCACAGGATACAGGCCGCTCTGGCTCAAATCCAGAACACGCTCGTCCCAGGAGGCGAACAGATAATCGGCGTGCGCCGCCACTTCGGGATGATCCTCGACGCGCCATTTACCGCCGCTGCAGGTGCGGGAAGAGAGCCAGGCGAACCATTCCCGCTTGAACTGCCTGATCATGCGCCAGGATTTGCGTGTTTCCGCCTCGATGGGCGTCTCGGTGATGCAGGTGATGTAGTGCTCAACATCGCAGGAACGGGCGGGGTTCCAGAGATCGAAGGAATTCCGCATGAGCCATTTCTGCTCGTTGGGCATTGAGAAGGTGAAGGGCAGGCCGCTCGCCAGCGCGGGATTCCGGTTGGAATTCCGATCGAACACCTCGAACGTCTTGACGAAGCGCGTGTACAGGCCGTCGCCGAAAAACACTTTAAATTCGATCTTCCATACGCCGAGCGGCATTTTCGGCACATGCGTGCGGAAGCGAAGGCGGCTGTAGCCGTAATCCCACGTCTCCGCCTCCGCGGTCACAGGATACTCGCCGATCACCCGGCTTTCGAACGCGTTGAGCACGGCGGCCCGGGCTGAAAGGTAGTCCGGCTCCACCCTGGTCTTCATTTCCATGGTGAAGTCTATGTCCTCGGATACGTCGAAATAGTGGTTGTAGCGGATATGGTCGAGCACCTCCTGCCGATGCCAGCAGTCCTCGGGCACGAAGCTCAGAGCCAGCTTGTCCGGCTGCGAAAAGAGCTCGAAGATATCCCTGCCGTCGGCGGGCTCGTTGAAATCCAGCAGCTGTCCGTCGGCGGTGAAGCGGAATTCGCAGCCGCCGGTCTGGCTGGCGTATCCGCTGCAGAGCAGGTTCTCATAGCCGAACAGGACGCGCGTATCGCGGCCGGTCAGCCGTTCGGGAACGCGGCACACGATCTCCAGCGGCAGCTCGGTGTCGCCGAAAAAGCCCTTCTGGCAGTCCCAGTAGATGTTTGGGTCGATGAAGCAGAGTTCACCCTTCGCCAGCAGGTAGACCGCCCGCTCCCGGCCGTCGGTCAGGCCGACATAGGGGGAGGTCATCCAGTCCTTTTCAGCCACATACTGGCCGGGCCGGTCCTCGCGGTTGACCTTGCGGGTTCTGGTTCCGCCGTCCAGACGGGCGAAGAGGAAGGGCTCTCCTTCAATCTTTTCGACGCGCCAGGCGACCGTGTAAGGAACGTCGCCGCCGTTGACGCAGGGAATGGACGCCGTTGTTTCCGGGATCAGGATTTCCCGCGAAAAATCTTCCTCAGACGTGAAGCGGATCCGGTCGATGACCATTTCCCCGATGAAGCCGCCGCGCTGGAGCGCCAGAAGGCCCTTTCCGTCGCGGCAGGGGAAGGAGAATTCCGCGCCGGCGCAGACGCCTTCCACGCGGGCGGCGCCGATCTCCAGCCTGAACGGATAAAAGCGATCCTCCGCCAGGCGTTCGGGCAGCGACAGGCGCACGGTGTCCGTCACGGTCACGCGGCTGAGGTCGACTTCCAGAAGCGAGATCGTCATATGGCCGTCCAGGCCATAGGTAAAGCGCAGGCCCTGCCCTTTGCGGGCGGCGGGATCGTAGCGGAAGAGCACGGTGAAATTGGGATCGATTTCCTCCATGTAGGTGAAATGGAACTGCATTTCAAAGACGCCCTGTCGGAAAGCGGGGGCGTTCAGCACATGGCGGTTGCCAATGGAGGCAAGGCAGAACCGGCCGTCGCGAACCCACGCGTGGAGGTTCTCGGTCTCGGTATGGCGCTCGACCCGGAAGGAATACGGCTGCCTGTTATCGTCGCAGGCGCGAAAATCGTCGGTCAGGTGAAACATGGTCATACCTCTTTTCTGTCTGCTTGATGGATCGGGAAGAATGCGCTGTCCATGCCTCAGTCATCCCCGATGATATAGGCGTCCACAATCTGGCCGATGTACGCGGTGTGCGCGTCGCAGTTGGCCAGGGGGTTGGAACCGTCCACGTCCTGCGGATAGGCTGTCTTGCGGATGTCCTCCGGGATCCGCGCCAGCTCCTGCCGCTGGGAATAAAGCACCCTGCACTCGAGGGTCAGGGGATATTCCTTCACGGCGGGCGTTTGAAGCTTTTCGGCAGGCACCAGCGTCAGACGAGCTTCCGACGCTTTATCCACGTCTTTCCCGGACAGGGAGCCGCAGACCCGCGTGATAAGGGGATCCGGGTCCCCAAGCGGAACGCTGACGGTAAATTCCTCCGTTTTGTCCAGCTGGGCCTTGGTATAGCGGTGCTCGCGCACATAGACGACGAACGTCGGCAGCCCCCACACGACGCCCAGATGTCCCCAGCCGATCACCATGCTGTTGAACTTGTCGCCGTTTGTGTTCAGCAGGACGCCCTGCCGCAGGGCCCTCGTGATGTGCTCCGCATAGTCGAAAACGTCGATCTTCCTCTTCATGAATAATCATACTCCTTCCAAAGCCTTGTCTGCCGCGATATCGCCGGATTCAGGGAAGGCGCTCATCCCCGCTCAGTTTCGCATAGACATAGGTATCTTTCCAAACGGGCTTCCCCGTCGCGTCCTTATGAAAAAACACGTTCTTCCTGAAATGCGCTTCCCGCGTCAGGCCTGCCTTTTCGAGCAGCTTCCACGAGCATTCATTACGGGGATCGCATTCCGCGAACACCCTGTGAACGCCCGAACGGAACGCCCGCTCAACGACGGCCTTCAGCGCCTCAAGGGCGTATCCTTTCCGCTGGAAGTCTTTGTTGATGATATACCCCACCTCTTTCGCGTTATAATCCCTGTTCCCGCAGTATATATTTCCGATGACCTTTCCGTTCTCCTTCAGGACGACCGCGTAGAATTCTTCCGATCCGACGCGATACGCCAGGTGCTCTCTGCCGTTTTCATATGTAATGCCCGGATATCCTTCGAATTCATTATCCCTCAGCTGCGACAGGAACTCAAAAAGATCGTCATAATCGGATTCCTGAAAACCCCTTAAAACAAGGCGCTCTGTGACGATTTCATCCATAGCGGCCCCCCTCTCATGCCGGAACACGGCTTGCCCCGTGTTCATCCGCCTGTGTCAATAGAGGCCCGACGCTTCTGACCTCTCAGTCAATATAGCATATCGCCGCGGCCCCTGTCAACGAAAATGAGCGTCGGCAGGCAGCGCGACCTTGCGCGGCTTCCCTGTTTGTGATATGATGACAAAAACCGGGAGAAAGGCGCGGGTGCGCGCTGTCCGGAGGAGCTGCAGCTCGCCTGAGAGAGATAAGGAGGAAAACCATCATGGAACTCAAACAATGGCGTTACGAGGAATTCCCGGAGTTCGCGGAAGCCGTCGAGGGCGCGCAGATCATCGAAACCACGGGCGACGAGCAGGCGGTTCATTACCTGCGCGACGTTGAATACGCTAAACCCGGCGGCACGGCGCTGCATTTGCAGATTCTCATCCCCGCCAGCCGCAACGCGCCGCTGATGATGAACGCGGAAAAGCAGCCCTTCGCGCTGCCCTGCTTCGTGTTCGTGCAGGGCTCGGGCTGGTATCCGCAGTATGTGTGCGCGCAGCTGGCCCAGCTCGCGCGGCTGGCGGCGCGAGGTTACGTGTGCGCCATCGTGGAATACCGCCACGCGGGCATCGCTTATTTCCCGGCGCAGGCCGTGGACGCCCGAAACGCCGTGCGCTTCCTGCGCAAAAACGCCGGCCGGTTCGGCATCGACGCCGGGCGCATGATCCTGGCGGGCGATTCCTCCGGCGGCCACACCGCCCTGTGGGCCGCCCTGCTGAAAGACAAACAGGACGTCGCGCAAAACCTGTTCCCCGGCGTCCCGGCCGATGTGAAGGGCGTCGTGGACTATTACGGCGCCACCTCCTTCATCGCGCCGGACACCAACCCCTGCACCGCGAACCACAACCTGCCCGACAGCCCGGAGGGCCGCGTGATGGGCGGCCATAACCTCGTCGAGCGGCCCGAGCTGGCGCGACAGCTCTCCGTGGAGTGCAATATCGACAAAACGACGCCCCTGCCTCCGATTCTCATCTTCCACGGCACGAAGGATCGCACGGTGAACTGCTCGTGCAGCGCCGTCCTCTACCGCCGGTTGAAGGAAACCGGCCATCAGGCGCAGTTTTACCTCGTCCGCGGCGCGGATCACGGCGGCGCGGAGTTCTGGACGGAGCAAATCATGGACATCGTGGACGGCTTCTGTCAAAAATGCTTCGGCGCAGATCAGGCATAAGGGGGAAAGACAGGCGCAAAAAAGGACGGCGTCCGGCCGCCCTTTTTATAATTATGTGAGCGTTTTCAGGATAAAGTCCGCGTAATAATTCGCGCCCACTTCGCTGGGATGCGTATCGTCGGGCATCAGAATGGCTTTCAGATTGTAATCCTCCACGCTGCCGAACACCGTATGGTAGCCGTTGATCACATTGCATCGCATCGCCACGCCGACCTGATAGATGGCGAGTCCCATCATCGTCAGCTGCGCGTCTACCCGGCTGCGGAGTTCCGCGTCGCCCTGAATGCCCTTGGGAATGGGCGTCGTCAGCACGATCTGCCAGGACTCAATGCCCTTCATCTCCAGGGCCTGCACGATGTACAGCACCGCTCCATAGATCGTGTCCGGATCCTGCGAGCCATATTCTCCGAGGTTCGCCAGATTGTATTCATACTGATCGACCGTTCCGCCGTCGATGATGATCAGGGGCGTCGTGCCCGGCTCGGGCACATAATCGATGACCTGCTGAACCACGTTCCTGGACAGAGTGCCCCGCGTCGTCAGCGTCGCGCTCGGCTCCGCGTAGCAGATCAGCGGCAGGTTCATCATCTCCGCCAGCTGCTGGACGACGCCGCGGCCATTCACAATATTAAAGCCAGTAAAAATGCTGTCTCCGAAAGCCACGATGCTGTCCACGCGGGAAAGCATACCGCCGCATACGGTCGCGTCCGGAAATTCATGCTTCCTCGAGGTTCCCTCGGCGGCCGTTTCATCAGGATAAAATCCCCTCTTGGTCAGCTCTTCGTCGATGAGACGGCTCATTTCAAAGAGCTCGTCGTTGGTCGCCGCCTCCAGAGAGTCGGAATCGACGCCCGTCGATCCCCGCCGGCGGGTTCTCCCTCGCCGCCCGTCCTTATCCGCGTCAAAAGCCGTCCCAGTGTGGCGGCGGCCTGGTTCTCCTCCTCACCGGCGCATCCCGTCGGAAAACACAATATCAACATCAGGCACAGCGCAACGCTGACGCCGGCTCGCAGTCTCATCTTCTTCAACGCGGGTTCCTCCTTCATGATCCGGGATGAATCTGTACGCTATTCTAGCACACAAACAGCGGACTGTCAAACCATTCGCTTTTCCCCGCAGCCCCGGTGCGCGCCCCTCGGGAGCGTACTTCATTGCAAATTGTTTACTTGCATTTCTCCCGCCGCGAGGGTATAATAATCATGGCAGATGAGGGAAAATAACGCCATCCGCCCGTCCACAGAGAGCCGGCGTCTGCTGCAAGCCGGCGGCGCGGCGCGGCCTTCCGCTTCCCGATGCGGCCGGAGAGATCCGGCGGGCCGGCGGCCCTTATCCCGCCCGAGAGCGGCCGTATCTGTTCGGCAAGCTGGGTGGCAACGCGGAGTCTTCCGTCCCAGAGGGGGAACGGGAAGGCTTTTTTATTTCGCAAAACAATTTTTCAGGAGGAATCATACCATGCTTGACATCAATCTTCTGCGCACCAATCCCGATCTCGTCCGCGAAAACATCAGAAAGAAGTTCCAGGATCAGAAGCTCCCGCTCGTCGACGAGGTCATCGAGCTGGACAAGGCCAACCGCGCGGCCATGCAGCAGGCGGATTCCCTTCGCAACCAGCGCAAGGTCATCTCCAAGCAGATCGGCGGCATGATGGCCAAGGGCCAGAAAGACGAGGCCGAGGCGGCCAAGGCACAGGTGAACGCCATCGCGGAGCAGCTGGCGGAGCTGGAGAAAAAAGAAGAGGGATACGCCGCGGAGATCCGCAAGCGCATGCTGGTGATCCCGCAGATCATCGACGAATCCGTGCCCATCGGCCGCGACGACAGCGAGAACGTGCAGAACGAGCTCTTTGGCGAGCCCGTCGTGCCGGACTTTGAGATCCCCTATCACGTGGACATCATGGAGAGCCTGAACGGCATCGACCTGGACAGCGCCCGAAAGACCTCCGGCAACGGCTTCTATTACCTCAAGGGCGACATCGCGCGCCTGCACTCCGCCATCCTGTCCTACGCCCGGGACTTCATGATCGACCGCGGCTTCACCTACTACGTGCCGCCGTTCATGATCCGCAGCGATGTGGTCACCGGCGTCA
>JAFZRB010000023.1 GCA_017620115.1 Clostridia bacterium
AACATCATCCATTCCGATTCCCGCGCCGTGGAGGAGCTCGGCGAGATCCGCGCGGTCATACCGCCCGGGGATTTTTACCGTCTGACCGGAAACCGGCTGGACAACCACTATACGCTGCCGAAGATCCTGTGGCTGCGCAAGAACAGGCCGGAGGTCTACGAAAAGGCGCGCTGGTTCCTCAACACGAAGGACTATCTCTACGCGCGGCTGACCGGCGAGGCGGGCGTCACCGACTATTCGGACGCCTCGCTCACCATCGCGATGGACATCGTCCGCGGCGAATGGGCCAAGGGCCTGCTGAACGACCTGGGGCTGGACGTGGAGCGCATGCCGCGCATACTGTGCGGTCACGACGTCTCCGGCCGGGTGAGCGGCGGGACGGCGCGGCAGACCGGCCTGATCGAGGGCACGCCCGTGGCGGTAGGCGGCGGCGACGGAGCCTGCGCGGCGCGCGGCAGCGGCCTGCACGAACCGGGCAGCGCCTATTGCTGCATGGGCTCGAGTTCATGGGTGAGCCAGCTGACGAACGCGCCGGTGCTCGACGAAAAGGCGCGCGTGTTCAACTATCTCGACATGGACGGCCATTCCTGCCACTGCTGCGGCACCATCCAGTGCGGCGGCGACGCGCTGAACTGGGCTGTGAAAAACCTCCTGGACATGTCCATACCGGAGGCGGAACGGCTGGCCGGAAGCATTCAGCCCGGCGCCGAGGGCGTGTTTTTCCTGCCCACGCTGATGGGCGAGCGCACGCCCTACTGGGATCCCAACACGCGCGGCGTGCTCTGGGGCTTCACGCTGTACCATACCCGCGCGCACATCGCCCGCGCCGTGTACGAGGGTATCGCCTTCGCGCTCAACGGCTGCGCGGACGTGATGCGCGAGTGCGGCCTGCCCGTGAAATCGCTCATGCTCACAGGCGGCGGCGCGCAGAGCCTTCTCTGGCCGGACATCCTGGCCTCTCTCGCCGGCGTGACGACGCGCGTGCACAGTCAGCCCGGCGAGGGCACTTCGCTCGGCGCGGCCATCGCCGCGGGCGTGGGCATGGGCATGTTCGATTACCACGAAGCCGCGTCCTTCATCACCGCGCGGAGCGAGCATCTCCCGCGCGCGGACTGGCAGGACGCCTACGCGAAGGTCTATCCCATCTACGCGGATATCTACGCGCGGATGAAGCCGCTGTTCGACAGGGCCGCAGAAATATGACACCGTATGGCTCATTCCCGGATACGCGAAAGGGAACGCGGATAAATGCCGTCGTTCCCTTTTGTTTTACGTTCATTCCGTGATTTCCGGATCGCCCGCCTCCTCGTTTCCGAGATAGACGGCATGAGGTCTGCCCGCGCACAGATTCATGATGGCGCGGCGCAGTTTGGAGGGATAGAGCGGCGCGGTATTGAGCGTTTCGATATCCAGCCATTCGACGCCGGTCTGGTTGGCGTCGGGATGGCGGGAGGCGGAATCGTCCTCGCCCTCATAATCGCACAGGAACACGAGATCGACGCGGTGGAAGGGCTCGCCGTGCGCGCCTTCGATCACGAACGCCAGCTCCCGCGGCGAGACGAGAACCCCCGTCTCCTCGAGCACTTCCCGGCGAACGGCGTCCGGCAGCAGTTCGCCCGCGCGCTGGCCGCCGCCGGGCATAATGAAGAAATCTCCGTCCGCATCGCGCAGCCGAAGCGCCAGCATGCGTCCGTCCCGGACGACGAGTGCCTTTGCGGAGGTTCGTATGGGTCTTTCGTCCATAGAGCTCATTCCCTTCACAGTTTGAAATCATACTGCCTTTCGAGCGCTTCCCATTCGCGCAGGAACGCCAATCCCTCCGGGTCGGAGGCGATCAGCCGCATAGCCTGCTCCGCCGTTTTCCGGAAATCCGCGCGCAGCCCCATCAGGCCGTTGCGCAGCAGAGGGCACAGCGGCCGCGCGCGGACATCGAAGCGCATCGACACGCGCCCTTCCCCGTCGATCTCGGGCGTCAGCGGAAAGATCATGCAGCCCAGGGGCCGCTTCGCGCGTTCGCAGGTTCCGTCGCAGGCGAGCATGAGTCCGGGGCCGTTTTCCAGGCGCGTCACCGTCGCCCATTCGCCGCCGACGAGTTCTTCCTCGCCCGGAAAGAGAAACACGCCGCCGCGGCCGTCTTCATCCGGCTTGCAGCAGGCCGCCCCGCAGATGCGGCCGCAGTCTCTGTTCATGGGCGTGATGTTTTCAAGCATCGCGCGCGCCTGTTCAAGTATTCTTCTGTCCATCATCCGAACCTCCGAAAGGAATCCTGCGGTCATTTTACCATAAGCAGGTTAAATTTTCGATTACCCTGTACAAATTTATGCCATTATGATATAATTTGCTCAGCCTCAAAAAGGACAGCCCATGGTTATAACCGCGCCTCCCCATCAGGAAGTCGGGATCCAGGCAGTTCGTTGGGAAGGCATCATATTTTGGGAGGGTTATATCCATGTTCGAAGACAAGACTCTGGTTTGCCGTGAGTGCGGCAACGAATTCGTTTTCACCGCGTCTGAACAGCAGTTCTACGCCGACAAGGGCTTCCAGAACGAGCCCGGCCGCTGCCCCGCCTGCCGCGCCAAGCGCCGTGCCGCCGGCGGCCAGAACCGCACCGGCGAGCGTCAGATGTACGACGTGATCTGCGATGGCTGCGGCCGTCCTACCCAGGTTCCGTTCCAGCCCCGCGGCGATCGTCCGGTGTACTGCCGCGACTGCTTCGACGCCCAGCGCGCGAACCGCTATTAATCATGACCACCGGCTTAGCCGGTGGTTTGACTAAGGCCCTATAAGGGCCAAGTACCGGCAGCGCTCACGCGCTCTGAAATACTGCCAACCGCAAACTCGTTCTCGGGCGGCCGCTAAAGCGGCTCTCTTAAGAGCCTTCTTTTACCGACCGCCCTCTCGGGCTTTTTACTTCTTGTCCTTTGTTACCGGCTCACCCGTAAACGGGTCAAATACCTCCTTCATCGTCAGTTGCTCATATTCCTTATCTTCCTGCAACTGATTTCGGATGTATTCTTCTATCGCCTTTTTATTCCGTCCTACTGTGTCAACGTAGTACCCTCTGCGCCAGAATTGTCGGTTCCCGTAGCGGTACTTCATATTCGCATACTTGTCAAATATCATCAGCGAACTTTTTCCCTTCAGGTATCCCATCACTTCGGACACACTAAACTTCGGTGGTATACTTACCAGCATGTGGATATGGTCCGGGCATGCTTCAGCCTCGATTATTTCTATC
>JAFZRB010000024.1 GCA_017620115.1 Clostridia bacterium
GCGACTGATGAGGTGTTATCGTCGCGACCAGCATCCTATTGCGATAGACAGCAAAGAGCCGGACTAACACCTCATCCGCCTCTCACGAGGCACCTTCCCCTCGAAGGGGAAGGCAAGGTTTTATCGCTTCGCCAAACTCCACTTTACTGGATTAAATGAGACGGCTCTGGCTCATTCCCCCATTCCCATTTCCCCGTTCTTATGATATACTGTATTTATCAAATTCTGGAGCGTATAAACAAATGGTTCTTCTGACTTTGCAGAACGTGACGAAGGCGTTTGGCCTGAACGTGATACTGAGCGACGTGTCCCTCACGCTGAAGGAGGGGCAGCGGCTGGGGCTGGTGGGGGTGAACGGCAGCGGCAAATCCACGCTGCTGAAAATCATCGCCGGCGAGATGCCGTCGGATTCCGGCGAGGTGAGCCTTGTGCGCGGCGCGCGGACGGGGCTTTTAACCCAGCAGGCCGACATCACCTCCGATCTCACGGTTGTGGAGGAGCTCTCGCGCGTGTTCGATCCGCTGAAACGCCTGGAGGAAAAGCTGCGCGCGCTCGAGGCGCAGATGGCCGAGCATCACGACGATCCCTCGCTGCTCGACGCTCTCAGCTCGGAGTATACCCGCCTCACCGAACGCTTCGAGCGGGAGGGCGGCTACGAGTGGCCCAGCCGCATCCAGGGCGTGCTGGCCGGCCTCGGCTTCTCAAAGGAGCGGCAGTACCAGCCCGCCAGCCTGCTCTCCGGCGGCGAAAAGACGCGGCTGTGCCTGGCGCGCATCCTGCTGATGCAGCCGGAGCTGCTCATGCTGGACGAGCCCACCAACCACCTCGACCTCGCCGCCACCCAGTGGCTGGAGGATACGCTGAGGAAATACAAGGGCACGGTCATCGTCATTTCGCACGACCGCTATTTCCTGAACGCCGTGTGCGACTGCATGGCCGAGCTGTCCATGACGCGCCTCACGCAGTACAGCGGCAACTACGACGCCTTCATGCAGCAGCGCCAGATGAACCTGGAGCGGCAGATGAAAGAATACCTGATGCAGCAGAAGGAAATCGCGCGCCAGCAGGCCATCATCGAACGCTACCGCATGTATAACCGCGAGAAGAGCATCCGCGCCGCCGAGAGCCGGGAAAAGCGCCTTGAAAAGATCGAGCTCATCGAAAAGCCGGTGGACGAGCAGCGCGTGCGCTTCTCCTTTGAAGCGCGCCGCCGCACCGGCGAGGACGTGCTCATGGCGCGCGGCCTCTCGAAGGGCTTCGACGGGCGCACGCTGTTCAAAAACTTCAATTTGCACCTGCGCGCGGGCGACCGCGTGGCCGTGATCGGCCCGAACGGCATCGGCAAGACCACGCTTCTGCGCATCCTGGTGAAGGAGCTCCCGCCCGACACCGGCGACGTGCGCTACGGCGCGAACGTGGACGTGGGTTACTACGACCAGCACCAGGCCGGACTCACCATGAGCAAGACCGTGATGGACGAGCTGTGGGACGACTTCCCCCGCATGGAGCCGGACGAGGTGCGTTCCGTTCTGGCGCTGTTCCTCTTCATGGGCGACGACGTGTTCCAGAAGATCGAGACGCTCTCCGGCGGCGAGCGCGGCCGCGTGGCGCTGGCCAAGCTGATGCTCCGCAAGGACAACCTGCTGCTGCTGGACGAGCCCACCAACCACCTGGACATGGACTCCCGCGAGGTGCTGGAAGGCGCGCTGGACGGCTTCACCGGCACCATACTCACCGTGTCGCACGACCGCTACTTCATCAACCGCATCGCCAACCGGGTGATCGAGATGAGCCCCGAGGGCGTGACCGAGTATCTGGGCAACTACGACGACTATCTGGAGAAGAAGCGCCTGATGGAAGCCGGCGCGGAGGAAGCCGCCGCCGGCGGCAAGACGCGCACCCAGCTGGACAAGGAAAAGCGCCTCGAACGGCTGAAGCGCGAATCGAAGAAGGCGCTGAAGGCGCGCGTCCAGCAGCTGGAACAGGAGATCGCGGACGCGGAGGCGCTGGTCGAGCGGCTGGAGGCCTCCATGGGCGACGCGGAGGTCTACTCCAATCCCGATAAGGCCGCCGCCGCGGCCCGCGACCACAGGGAAGCGCAGGAGCGGCTGGAAGCGCTCTACGAAGAATGGACGGACACCGCCGCGCTGGCTGAGGAGAGCGGGGAATAAGGACGGAGGCGTCAAAATGAACCATATCGAGAATTACAGAAAGTACTTCACGAAAGACTATCTGATGGGGCCGAATTCATTCCGCCTGCTGGATGAACTGATTCAGAGAATACCCGCGGACGCCCGGTTCCGCCGGACGCTGGACCTGGGCTGCGGCTATGCCCTGACCTCGCTTTTTATCGCAAACGAGACGGACGCCCGGTCCGTATACGCTTACGACCTGTGGATACCGGCGACGGATAACTATTTGAGAATACGGGAGTATCAGCTTGAGGACAAGGTGATCCCGCTTCACGGGGACGCGATGGATATGCCTTTCGCGCGGAACTATTTCGACGCGATTGTCAGCGTGGACGCTTATCATTACTTTGGCTGCAAAGAAGGCGTATTCCGCGACAGGATACTGCCGTTTGTCAAAAAAGGCGGCTATGTGATGATCGCCGTTCCGGGATTAAAGGAGCAGCCGCAGGGCGAAATGAAACGGCTGTTTGAAACCTGGGCCGAGGGCGACGACGCCCAGCTGTTCAGGACGGCCGCCTGGTGGGAAGAGCTCCTGAAGGGAGAATGCGGCGACTGCTGCGACATCGCCGTGAAGGAAGCGGAATGCTTCGACACGGCCTGGCAGGAATGGTTTGATTCAGGGCATGAATACGGCGCGCGCGACAGGGAATTCCTGAGCAAGGGATTGGACGGAATCCTGAACTTTGTGTTGATCTATGTGAGAAAAAACTGAACGCGGACATCCGGAACGATACCGGATCGTTCCGGCTACAGTTCCCAAATTGAAAGGAGCGAATGACCCATGTTGATCGTCACCATCGAATCCATCCCCGGCAAGACCCTGGAACCCCTCGGCCTCGTGAAGGGCAGCACCATCCAGACCGTGAACGCCTTCCGCGACATCGGCGCGGGCCTCAAGACCCTGGTGGGCGGCGAGCTCACCAAGTACAACGAGATGATGGCCAAGGCCCGCGCCCTCGCCACCGAGCGCATGGTCGCCGAGGCGCAGGCGCTGGGCGCGGACGCCGTCGTGGGCGTGCGCTTCGCCTCCTCCTCCATCATGCAGAGCGCCGCCGAGGTCATGGCCTACGGCACGGCGGTCAAATTCAAATGATTGGCTTCTCCGTCATTCCCTACGACGACCGTTACCGCGACGATATGATCTTCATGATCCTCCAGGCCAAAGACGCGCTGGGCCGCGTTCCGCGCCTGAACGGCGACCTACTGGACGTAAAAACCAATTATCTGGATCACGGCGGCGCGTTTTACCTGGCCGTAGACGAAAACGACCGCGTCGTCGGCAGCGTGGGCGTTTCCCCAATCGACGGCACGGACGAGGCGTTCCTGCACCGTCTGTTCGTGAAAGCCGCGCTGAAGCGTCGCGGCATCGGCGGCGCGCTGCTGGGCGCAGCCGAGGATTTCCTGCGCGCGCAGGGCAAGCGCGCCGCGCGTGTGCATCTGGGCGAACCGAAGGAGCAGTGGTTCGAGTCGTATCAGTTCTACGAGAAGCATGGCTTTGAGGAATACGCGCCGCGTTTCATGAGAAAGGTGCTGTGAAAGAAGGTTTTTTCCCATGAACAAATGGCAGATCATCTTTGACGGCGCGCCCTCGCCCACCGTTCGCTTCGGGCTGGAGGCGCTCTCCGCCGCCGTTCACGAATACGCGGGCTACTGGCCTGCCATCGGCCCGGAAAACCCGGCGTTCAGCGGCATTCGCGTTTCGCTCGCCGCGCCGGAGGATCATGTGCCCGCGCACGGCTACCGCGTCGCCGTGAGCGAGCCGGAGGATGGGCGACAGCTCGCCCGAATCCTCGGCGCGGACGACGCGGCGCTCATGCACGGCTGTATGGATTTCGTCGGGCGCTATCTCGGTCAGGCCCGGCTGGCCCGCCGCACGGCGCACCCCTATTACTTCAACCCCCTGTTCGCCGAAGCGCCGCTGCCGCCGACGGATTACATAAGCGCGCCTTCCATCGCACATCGCGGGCTGTGGACGTGGGGACTGGCCATCTACGACTGGCGCGGGTATCTCGAGAACATGGCGCGGCTCAGGCTGAACGAGGTCGTCATCTGGAACGACTTCGCGCCGGTCAACGGGCGGGAGATCGTTCAGCGCGCGCACGAGCTGGGCATCAAAGTCATCTGGGGCTACGCCTGGGGCTGGGACACCGCCATGCGGCTGGACGTATCCGAAGAGGCGGTTCAGGGCATCATCGCGGCGTACGAACGCGAATACGCCCCGCTGGGCGGCGACGGAATCTACTTCCAGAGCTTCACCGAGACCGGAAGCGAAACGCTCGACGGCCGGCTCATCGCGGAGGCCGTGACTGAATTCGTGAACCGCACGGCGGGCCGCCTGCTGGAAAGGCGCCCGGGCCTGCGCCTGCAGTTCGGCCTGCACGCAAATTCCGTAAAGAACCGGCTGGAATACATCGCTCGGGTGGATCCGCGGGTGGCGATCATCTGGGAGAACTGCGGCGATTTCCCCTATCATTCCCTGCCCGACCGCGTGGGGGACCCGGCGGGCACACGCGCCTTCACCGACCGGCTGCTCGCGCTGCGACCCGGCGCCCCCACCGGTGCGGTGCTCA
>JAFZRB010000153.1 GCA_017620115.1 Clostridia bacterium
TCAAAAGAAAAGGAAGCTGGGCGTGGGCCGCGGGCTTCCTGAGCGCGCTGTGGATCATGGAGCGCGCCGTGCTGGGCTTTCCGGGCTTTGACGCGGCGCTGTTTGAAACGTATCCCGTGAATTATTACTGGGTGAACGGAGGCGAAAAGGGCCTGTGGAACGGCGCGGCGATGACCGTCCTGCTGCTGGGATGGGCGGCGCTGTTCATCCGTCCGATTCGGCGTAGAGCCGCATCATAGTCATGGCGTCGTCGGCCTGGGTACCGCGCGATTCGCAGATGATCGTGGGTTCCAGACCGTATTTTTTGAGCGCCGGCGCGAGACGCCGGAAATCCGGGCCGTAATCCTCATCCGCGAAGGTCATATGACATTTCTCGCCCTTCGCCGTGAAGGCGATGCGGCTGAAATGCGCGTGAAAATGTTGCAGGCGCTCCGGGCCAAGCGCGTCCAGCATGCGCCGGATGACGGCTTCAAAATCGCTCTCCCCGTTCAGCGAGCCGCCGCCCGCCGCGTGGAGATGGGCGAAATCGACGGTGGGCAGCGTGCGGTCGATTTTCCGGCAGATGTCGAGGACCTCGTCCAGCGTGCCCAGCTGAGAAGGGCGTCCCATGGTCTCGGGGCACAGCAGCACGTGGCCAAGGCCCGCCTCGTCCAGTTGATTGCGCGCCTGCGCGACGGTATCCAGCGCCGTGCGCAGGGCGTCTTCGCGCCGCGCCCTGCCCGGCGAGCCGGGATGGAAGATGACCCGGCGTCCGCCCATCCAGTCGACGGCGCGGGCCGCGCCGAGCAGGTAGGCGACGCTGCTTTCCGCCTTTTCGGGATTGCCGCAGTTGATGTAATACGGCGCGTGAATCGACACGGCGACGCCGGCGGCGCGCGCCGCTTCGCCGATTTTGCGGGCTTTCTCCTCTTTGAGGCCGAGGCCGTGGCCGGCGGCGTATTCATAGGCGTTCAAACCCTGCGCGGCGATCCAGGCGGGCGCCTGCTCGCTGGACTTGCCGCCTTCGTCGTAAAACCGGTCGCAGTTTCCGGCGGGACCAAATCGTATCATATCTTTTCTCCGTTCAGTTTGCTCTTTATCTTTTGAAGCGCCTTTTTCTCAATGCGGCTGACGTAGCTGCGGGATATGCCCAGCACCGACGCGATTTCATGCTGCGAGCGCGGCCGGCCGTCCGACAGCCCGTAACGCATCAGGACGACGGCGCGTTCCCGCGCGTCGAGCGTTTCCCTGAGCGCGCGGATCGCGCGGCTGGATTCGATGCGTAGCGCCACGGCGTCGGGCACCGCGTTCTCGTCCGTTCCGAGGATATCGGAGAGCATGATCTCGTTGCCCTCCTTGTCGGAGCCCACAGGGGCGTTCAGCGACACGTCGCCCTTCGTCTTGCGGTTGCTGCGCAGAGCCAGGAGGATCTCGTTTTCGATGCATCGGGCGGCGTAAGAAGCCAGGCGGCCGCTCTCCGGCCGGAAGGATTTCACGGCTTTGATGAGCCCGATAGAGCCGATGGACACCAGGTCGTCCTGGTCGATGCCCGATCCGGCGTATTTCCGGGCGATGTGCGCCACCAGGCGCAGGTTGTGCTCGATGAGTTCGCCGCGCGCCTCGCCGTCGCCCGCCTGCATGCGCCGGACGGTTTCGCGCTCTTCCTCGGGCGTCAGCGCGCGGGGAAACGACGAGCGGTTCGCCACATGGCAGAACACGAGCCAGGCTTCGTCAAAAAGACGCGCGAGCCAGCCGAGCGTCTGAAAAAACACAGGGCAACCCTCCCATGCGGCCCGCGGGCCGCCGTGATCGCCCTATCAGTCTATTCGCCTGTCGGATGGTTTCTGCATGTCCCGCGAATCAGGTCGCCCTCCTCGCAGCGACGGGGAACGGCCATGGTCAGCACGGTGTCGGGCTGCGCGCAGGAAGCGACGCGCTCGCCGCTTTCCAGCGTCATATCGCCCAGCTCGAACGCGAACGCGCCCTCGGGCGTCAAGAGCTCCAGCCGGTCGCCCGAAATCACCTTGCTCTTGATCTGCACCGTCGCCAGGCCGTCATTCCACGCGAGCACGCGCCCGGCCAGTTCCATGCTCTGCGTGAAGCCGTCGCGGTCGCCCGGATGCTCGGGCGGGCCGAAGTAAAAGCCGGTGTCGTAGGGCCGGTGGCTCACCTTCATGAGTTCCGCCTCCAGCGCCCTGGCGAGTTCGCCGGTGAAACGGCCGTCGCGCACGGCGTCCAGCGCCCGTCGGTACGCGCCTACGACCGTGGCCACGTAATACTCGTTCTTCATGCGCCCTTCGATTTTCAGCGCGTCCAGACGCGCGTCGCACAGAAGCGGCAGACGCGCCAGCATGTTCAAGTCGCCCGCGCTGAAAATGCGGACGCCCTGCTCCGTCTGTTCGACGGGAAAGTATTCGCCCGGGCGCTTCTGCTCCTCCAGCCGGTAGGTCCAGCGACAGGCCTGCGCGCAGTCGCCGCGGTTGGCGTCCCGGCCTGTCATGTACTTGCTGAGCGCGCACCGCCCCGAATACGACATGCACACGGCCCCGTGCACGAAGGCTTCCAGTTCGCACGAGGCGGGCAGCTGATCGCGCATGGCCCGGATCCTCTCCAGCGACAGCTCGCGCGCGAGCACGATGCGCTTCACGCCCGCCTCATGCCAGAAGCGCGCGGCGGGGGCGTTCATCGTGCTCATCTGCGTGCTGAGGTGAATGACGGAGCGCGGCAGCGCGGCGCGCACCGCCATGATCGCTCCGGGATCGGCCATGATGAGGGCGTCCGCGCCGCAGTTCAGCGCGAATCGCGCCGCGTCGACCATGGGCTCTATGTCCTCGTCGTAGGCGAAAATATTGAGCGTGAGATGAACCTTCACGCCGCGTTCGTGACACCATTTCACGGCGGCGCGCAGCCCGTCGCGGTCGAAGTTGCCCGCGTGCGCGCGCATGCCGAACGACGTGAGCGCCAGATACACGGCGTCCGCGCCGAAGCGCACGGCGGCCTTCAGCTGCCTTTCGCCGCCGGCCGGGGCCAGAAGCTCGGGAATCATCATGACGCGGCGTTTCCTTCCTGCGCGGCCTCTTTGGCGGCTTCGCGCGCGGCGCGCTGCTCGGCGTCGTAGGCCTCCCACAGCGGCCAGTAGGTCGCCACGGCGGCGTTGTGCTCCTCCAGCGTCTGGCTGAACTGCAGCTTGCCGGTCTTGGGATCGGTCGAGCAGAAATAGAGATACTGCTGTTCGATATAGCTTTTGTTGGGATGCAGCGCCGCTTCCAGCGCGGCGGGGGAGGGGTTGCAGATCGGCCCGGCGGGCAGCCCCGTGACGATGTAGGTATTATACGGCGTGTCGAGCGACATCTCCTTGCTGCTGAGGATGAAGCTGGTGGAGCCGGTCATGTATTTTACGGTGGGGTCGGATTCGAGCTTCATGCCGGCGGCCAGGCGGTTGTAGAACACGGCGGAAACCTTGCCGCGATCTTCGTCCGTGACGGCCTCTTTTTCGATCATCGAAGCCAGGATGATGATCTCGTCCTGCGTGAGCGAAACAGGCAGTTCCTCTTCGCTGTCGCTGCCGGCCTCGATGGAGGCGTACAATTCGTCCATGACGATTTCGGTCTGCCCCAGCAGCGTGCGCAGCAGCGACTCGGCGGAGGCGTTGGCGAACACGCGGTAGGTATCCGGCGCGAGGTAGCCCTCGAGCAGATACTTTCGGCTTGAGGTTGTGCCGCTGGCGATGGCCTGCGCCACCTGGTGCGAGTTGGCGGCGAAATAGTCCACGCTGTTGCACAGCCGGTAGAACTCGTCCACATCGGTCAGCGCGCCGATGGAGAGGAAATACTGCGCGATGTCCTCGACCGTCCAGCCGGGGATGATCCTGATGGTGCGCTCCACGCTGGACGTGCCGGAAGAGATGATGTCCACGATCTCGGAGACGTTCATGCTGGGCGAGATCTGGTAGGTGCCGTACTGGATATCGCTGGTGACGCCGCGGAACATGACCAGGTATTTGAAGATGCCCTGATTGCGCAGCAGCCCCTGCTCCGAGAGGTTCCTGGCGATTTTCGTGACGGTGTTGCCCTTTTCGATCACGAAGGGCACCGTGGCCTTGTTGTCGGGTTCCATGGGCTTTAGGAAATTGTCGTAAACGACATACCAGCCGTTGATGA